>NZ_JCAQIA010000009.1:0-100978 GCF_059621085.1 Halochromatium sp. NSM3
TCTTGTGGGTCTTGAGGGCGTCGAGTTTGTCGGCTTGGGCGGCGATCAGGGTTGGCGCTTTTCCCTGAGCGCCATCGCTTGTTGACTAATCGATTCTATGGCCACGGCTTCGCACTCAGCAACCCACTGTTGCCGCCAGCGGGTATAGTCGAAGGGTTCACGCTGGATGACGGCGATGAACCGCTCCATCTCGATATCGCCGAGATGCTGAGCCAGCAGTTGCACGCCTTTTTGGCGGATTTCGCTATCGGTCATCATAAGGATTGTTCTCTGAGAAAGTCGATGGGGTCTTGGATACGAACAGACTTCACCACAGGCGCCTTTTTGAGAATGCCTTTGTCGGTCGTCAAGAACGCGCCGGCTTCAGCGGCGACCGCACAAGCAAGATGCAGGGCATCCATCTTTTTCAGACCCAGTTGGTTGAACTCCTTGGCTCGCTGGAGAAGCTCGGCAGATTCGGCGATATCAATCTCGGCGTAACGCTTCCAAGTGCCGATCTGCGTGCTGCGCTCTTCGTAGGGATTTCTGGCATTCTCGTAGTCGAGGATGTATGACCAGATCAATGGGTGCTGGCCGCTACGAATGAGTTGTTGTATCTGGAGTTTGGCTTCCGTTTCCAGCCGAATGAGGATCTGACTCTGGTCATCGTACGGTCGGTTAAAGAGGCAGTTGTCGAGATAGAGTCTCATATCACGCCTTCGGACGCGGAAAGAGTTGCTGCATCAGCCCTTTCTTGTGGGTCTTGATGGCATCGAGTTTGTCCGCCTGGGCGACGATCAGGGCGTCGAGGGAGGAGAGGCAGGCGGCTATTTTTTGTTGTTCTTGGAGAGACGGCACGCTCAACTGAATTTTTGCCATCACTCCATTCATTAGCTTTGGGTTTCCGACGTATGAAACATGATTCTTTGCGACTTGGTTAATCATTGCTGCAATACATCTATTCGCATACCCTTCTTTGCTAATCAGGACACCGCAAACATTGGTGCAATAGAATCGCCCAGGCCGGTAATTCGTATCTCCGGCATTTGCGCCGTCAGTAGTCCATGTGATGGCGTCTTCATATAAATATTCGGAATAATAACCAGCAAGTCCGCTATTTTTGGTCTGCGACGAGTAGACAGGGTATGGTTTATCAGGTGTCGGATCTTCACTCACCAAGGGCATGGCGAGCACTTCCCCACGTGTGACCCTAAACATTTCGCCAACCGCTTTTACCTCCCACTCCCCCACCTCCCGAAATTCGGGGAAGCGCAGGCGGGGGACGGTTTCGCCCTCGCGGGGGAAGAGTTGCTGCATCAGCCCTTGCTTGTGGATCTTGAGGGCGTCGAGTTTGTCCACCTGGGCGGCGATCAGGGCGTCGAGGGAGGAGAGGCAGGCGGCGATTTTTTGTTGTTCTTCCGGCGTTGAAACTGTTATGGGGAACTCATTCAGATTGCTCGTATCGAGCTTTCCGGCACCGATGCCGGTGCTCGTTACTTGTCCTAGTAGTAGTGATTCATGTGCTGACAAGAAATAGAGTAAGTAATTTTCCTTTATATCACCTTTCAGTTTTATCGCCTTTACGTCTTGATTGAATGCGACATCAAGCGCGGCTATTCCAATCGGAATTCTTTTGTGCAGCATGCTTCCACGAACCAACAATAATAACGTTCCTTTTTTTGCTATTCGTGTGCCCGCTTTTACAGCCGCTTCAGTAATGCTGAAATCTGATGTTTTTATAACTGTATCGTGCATTGAAGATGCACTTATCCAAGGAATGTTACCGTTCCAGTAATCAGGAACATCTTTCGAAGGGGTTCCTCCTGAAACGAATTTGGCTAATTTTCCAAATGAGATTATTTCCCACTCCCCAGCCTCCCGAAACTCCGGAAACCGCAACCTCGGCACCAACCCTGTCGTCTGCTCGCTCATGCTGTCCTCACTCATACGCCGCCAATCCTGAAATCTCCCGCCCGCCGGCTTGCTTTTTGAGCACCGGCAGCAGTTCCGCCATCAGTGCCGTCTCGGCCTGACCGCGCGCCTTCCAGCCCAGTTCCAGCGGCGCGAACAGGTCGCTGAGTGCCTCACCGTCGAAGATCAGCCGATCGAGCACCCCATCGACAAAGCCTTGCAGGGCGGCATGCGCAAGCCCGTGCTGGTCGGCGATGGCGCTCAGTGCATCCTCGGCCTTCTGGGTCTTGAAGTCTTGATAACCGTTGCGGATAGCGCTCTCGCTCAGGCCCTTGCCGGCCTCCAGGGTGTTGATGAAGGCGATGATGTCGTCGCGCTCGTCCATCAGGTTGCTGCTGGCGGAGAGCAGGCTGATGAGCTGGTCGCGGTTCATGGTCTGCTTGCCGGGCGGTTCCTGGCTGTAGCGGGCAAGTAGATCGATGATGTAGTCGTAATCAATGAGCGCGGAGGAGAACAGCACGAACTCGAAGTCGAGTTGATCGATGACGTCATTGGGCGCGGGAGACGGATCGCCGGGGTGGCCGCCCTGCTGCTTGAGCCGTTGCGCGGTCTCCAGGTACATGCCCTTGAAGCCGCGATGGGTCTCGGTGGGCAGGCGTTGCTCGATCTGTGCGCGCTGGGTGTCGCTGAGGTCGGTGTATTGGTCGAGCTGGGTCTTGAGCCGTTGCACCTCCTTAAAGCGTTCGATGAACGCGGCGCGGGCGGTGTCGCCCCGCAGGTTGTTGACCGCCTCGGGGGTGCAGGGCTGGCCCTGGGCGGCCATGAACTGCTCGAGCTGCTGCACGGCGGCGTCGAGCTTGGCGATGACCTTGGGCGCGGGATCGACCAGCCAGATCTCGCGCGAGCGGCTGGCGTCTTCGCCGGAGAACAGCGCGATGGCGGCATCGACGGCCTGCTTCTGGGCGCGGAAGTCGAGGATGTTGCCGTAGGGCTTGGTGTCGTTGAGCACCCGGTTGGTGCGCGAGAAGGCTTGGATCAGGCCGTGGTGCTTGAGGTTCTTGTCGACGTACAGGGTGTTGAGATACTGCGAGTCGAAGCCGGTCAGCAGCATGTCGACGACGATGGTGAGGTCGATCTTGGCGCGGTGCGGCACATCGCTGTTGGGATACTTCTGGTCTTTGATGCGCTGCTGGACGTCTTGGTAGTACAGATCAAACTCGCTTAAGGCGTGATTGGTGCCGTATTGGGCGTTGTAGTCCGCGATGATCTGCGCCAGGGCGGCCTTCTTCTGCTCGGGCTGCTGCTGGTTGTCGGCCTTCTCTTGCGGCAGATCCTCTTGGAGTTGCTTCACATCGCGGTTGCCCTCGGCGGGAGGCGAGAAGACGCAGGCGATGTTGAGCGGTCGGACGTCGGGGTCTTCGGCTTGGCGCTCGGCCTGCAGCTGCTTGAAGCGGTTGTAGTAGGCGATGGCGTCGTTGATCGAGCCGGTGGCCAGCAAGGCGTTGAAGCGGCGCTGGTTGGTGGCGGCGTCATGCTTGGCGAGGATGGCCTCGGCGACGGCCTGTTGCGTGAGGAGCTGGTTGGGCTTGACGCTGGTCTGGGCGCCGGGCTGCGGGCCGGGCTTGGCGCTGCTGGTCTTGGCCGGGTCTTGGTCCTGATCGGGGTTCGAGTCCGGGGCCGGGGCCGGGGTCGATGTGGCGCCGGCGTCGGCTGGGCTGACGGCGGTGGGACTGGCGACGAGCTTCACCTCCGGCTTGAAGTAGTCGATATGGAAGCGCAGCACGTTGCGGTCATCGATGGCGTGGGTGATGGTGTAGGCGTGCAGCTGCTGTTGAAAAATGTCTTCGGTGGTCTTGTAGGTGCCAACGGTGCCGTCGATCTTTTCGTAGCTGGCGTTGTCCTCAAAGATCGGCGTGCCGGTGAAGCCGAACAGCTGCGCCTTGGGGAAGAAGGCCTTGATGGCCTTGTGGTTGTCGCCGAATTGGGAGCGGTGGCACTCGTCGAAGATGATGACGATGCGCTTGTCGCGCAGCGGCGCGAGGCGCGCTTTGTAGGTGAGCCGGCCGGTGTCTTTGGTCTGCTGGGCCTTCTTGCTGGTCTCATCCAGCGCCAGGCCGAGCTTTTGGATGGTGGTGACGATGACCTTGTCGGCGTAGTCCTCGGAGAGCAGGCGCCGAACCAGGGTCTCGGTGTTGGTGTTCTCCTCGACGCAGCCTTCCTGAAACTTGTTGAACTCGAGCCGGGTCTGGCGATCGAGATCCTTGCGATCGACCACGAACAGGCATTTCTCGATGTCGGGGTTGTCCTTGAGCAAGGTCGCGGCCTTGAACGAGGTCAGGGTCTTGCCGCTGCCGGTGGTGTGCCAGATGTAACCGTTGCTGCGGTCTTGGTGGATGCAGTCGATGAGGGCCTGCACGGCATAGATCTGATAGGGCCGCATGATCATGAGCTTCTGCTCGCTGGCGACCAGGACCATGTAGCGGCTGAGCATCCGGGCGAGGCTGCATTTGGCGAGGAAGGCCTCGGCGAAGTCATCCAGATGGGTGATCTTGCGGTTATCCTCCTCGGCCCACTGGTAGATGGGCAGGAAGCGCTCGTCGGCGTTGAAGGCGAAGTGCTGGCTGTGGTTGTTGGCGAAGTAGTAGGTATTGTTGCGATTGCTGACGATGAACAACTGCATGAAGCACAGCAAGGTGTTGCTGTAGCCGTTGCCGAGGTCGTTGCGGTAATCAACGATCTGCTCCATGGCGCGGCGTGGGTTGATGCCGAGCGTCTTCAGCTCGATCTGCACCAGCGGCAGGCCATTGAGCAGCAGGATCACGTCATAGCGGTGGTGGCTGCTGTCGCTGTTGATGCGCAGTTGGTGGATAACCTCGAAGTGGTTTTTGCACCAGTCCTTGAGGTTGACCAGCATGTAATGCAGCGGGGTGCCGTCCTCGCGCTGAAAATAGCCGTATTCGCGCAGGCGCTTGGCGGCTTGGTAGACATCGGCGGTGATGATGTCGTCGCGTAGGCGGGCGAACTCGGCGTCGGTGAGCTGACAGTGGTTCAGCGCCTCGAACTTGGCGCGGAAGTTGGCCTCGAGCGCGGTTTTGTCGCGGATGTCGGGGCGATAGCGGTATTTCAGCTCGTCGAGCTTGGCGATGAGCTTTTGTTCGATGTCCGCTTCTTTTAGGGTCATCCGTTCGGTGCTCCTTTTCCTGTTGCGCGCGGCTGGTCGGCGGCTACGATGCCTGTTGAGGCGCTGGGCGAGCGCGGGGCGCTCGTCGTTAGGGCTGGGCCAGTCCGGCGATCAGCCGCCGCAGCTCCTCGTTTTCTCCCGCTTCGTGCTCGGCGAGTTCAAAAGATCCCGCTGTCTCGATGGCACTTTCTCGATCCTCGACTGTCGGAACGGAAGTTGCATTCGGCCTCGGATCGGCGGTAGAGTCGGTTGGTATCGATTTCGATGTATCAATGTCCATGAGGAATCGCAAGGAAAGCAACCCCCAAGGCGTTTGGACCACAATAACCAGGATCGATCCAACGCGATCGCATCCTCACAACAACAGGTCACGGAGCCGCCTGGCTCAGGTGACACGCGAGCCCGTCAACGGGCCGAGAAGGAGTACAAATGAACGAAACGAGCAGCTTCAACGAGTGGGTCGCCAGCATCGAGCGGGGTGATTGCGGCTTTACCTATGTCCGCTTCTACGCCGATGCGCCGGCTTGGGTCCGCAACGAGGCGGTCAACCGCTTCGGCAAGGGCACCGTGTTCCTGCCGCCCCGCCAGAACCGGATGCTCGATAGCGCCGCAGCCTGAGCCGGGTAGCATGCGGCCAGAGCCCATCCAGCCAGAGCCCATCCAGCATCTGACCGCGCCCCGCCTCATCCCCGCCGAACCCCGCGCTGAGTCCTATCGAGCCCCGAGGGCTCAGTTCAACTCCTCGCTGGCGATGCGCGCTTGAGGCACCCCCGCCTCGAGCAGCGCCGAGACGACGGCCTGCACCGCGCTGCTCGGACCAGCGACGTAGTAGCGGTTGCCTGGCAGCGCCTCGAGATCGGATTCCAGCAGCGCCAGCAGATCGTCACAGGCGGCATCGACCAGCGGCGTGAAGGCGAAATTATCCAGCGTCTCACGCAGCGCCCGACACCAGGGCTGGTGGTCGTGCATCCTCAGCGCCGGCACCGACCAATACAGATGGAAGGCCTCGATGCTATCGATCGAGACCGCGTGCTCGATCAGGCTCTTGATCGGTGCGATCCCGTCCTCGAGGGCGATGAATACCGCAGGTTCGGTGGCGTCCTCGGCAAGCACGAAGTCCCCATAGGGGCCGGTCAGCGTCACCGGCTGGCGCGGCGTCACCGTCTCGAACACCGCTTGGTTGAAGGCATCGTCGTCCTGCCGCACGGTGAACAGCAGGTTACGCCCGTTGCAGGGGCAGCTGGCGATCGGCAGCTCCCGCTGCAGGCCATTCGCAAGCTGTAGCCGGGCGCGCTGACCGGCCATGAACCTCAGGGTATTGGTGCGCGGTGTCTGCACATGCAGCAGCATCAGGCCGCCGGATTGCGGTTCGAGTTTGCGGATCTGGGCCTGGATCTCCTGCTCCGGCAGATCGTCTGGCGAATGCGCCTCGGCGGCCTCGAGCTGCAGGTCGGTCACCGCCGTGTGCGAGCAGGTGAGCAGATAGCCCATCTGCTTCTCGCGCTCGCTCAGCACATAATCATGCTCGCGCAGCCGATAGACCTCGCCGGTGACCAGCCGCGCCTTGCATTCGCCGCAGTTGCCGCTGGCACAACCGTAGCTGAGCCGCAGACCCGAGCGCACCGCAGCCTCGAGGATGGATTCATTGCCGTCGACGAAGAATTCGTGCCCGGACGGGATTATCTTGACGCTGGCTGACATGATGCGCAGGAAGCTGTCTTTCGCAAGCAGTTGGGTCTGTGCCGCCTCGAGCGGGTTCTCGGCCAGGGCCGTGCGGCGTGTTTGTAGCCAGGCGCCAAGGTCGCGCAGGGCCTCAGCCGGGACAGCTGGAGTGCTGTCCGTGCCACCCTGATCGCCGGTGCCGCGCGCAAGCTCGTCGAGCCGCGCGCGCACCTCATCGAGCAGTTGTTCCAGGGCCTCGACGCGGGCGACACGCTGCACCAACGCCTCGGCCAGCGCCTTGATGCGGGTGATCAGCACCTGCTGACTCGGCAGGCGTGTGTCCTTGTCATGGTGTTGCGGCAAGGCATTGGCCTTGATCTGCTCGACCCGCTCGAGATCACCACTCTTTTCGAGGCTGACGCTGGGGTAGACGCGCAGCAGATCGTTGATCGCGACCTGACCCTCGAAGGTCTGCATGTCGCCATTGCGGATGCGCTTTTGGATCTCGGCGCGGGTGACACCGGCGAGGCGCGCGGCGCGCGAGAGGCTGAGCAGTTCGGTCATCTGAGAATCTTAGAACAACCGGTTGAGTCCGTTCAGGGCCGCGACCCGATAGGCCTCGGCCATGGTCGGATAGTTGAAGGTGGTCTCGGCGAAATACTCGAGGCTATTGGCGCCGCCGGGCTGCGACATGATCGCCTGGCCGATGTGGACGATCTCCGAGGCCTGCTCGCCGAAGCAGTGGATGCCGAGGATGGCCTTGGTCTCACGATGGAACAGGAGCTTGAGCATGCCGACCGTGTGACCGGTGATCTGGGCGCGGGCGATGCTCTTGAAATGAGCTTGGGCGACCTCGTAGGGTACCTTCTCGGCGGTCAGCTCGCGCTCGGTGCGGCCGATCGAGCTGATCTCGGGCACGGTGTAGATGCCGGTCGGGAACTCGTCGATCAGCGACCAATCGCAGTCGCCGTCGGCGATTACAGCGCCGACAAAGCGGCCCTGATCATAGCTGGCGCTGGCCAGCGCCGGTGGACCGGCCACGTCGCCGACCGCGAAGATATGCGCGATCTCAGTGTGATAGGACTGATCGACCTCGATCTGGCCACGGCTGTTGGGTGTCAGGCCGATCGCATCCAGGCCCAGATCCTCGGTGTTGCCGCTGCGGCCATTGGCCCAGAGCAGGGCGTCGGTCTTGAGCTTCTTGCCGGACTGGCAATGCAAGACCACGCCGTCGTCGCTGGGCTCGACGCGCTCGTAGGCCTCGTTATGGCGAATCACCACGCCTTGCTCGCGCAGGTGATAGCTGAGCGCGTCGGTGATCTCGTTGTCGAGGAACGACAGCAGCCGTTCCCGAGTATCGACCAGGTTCACCTTGACATCCAGGCAGGCCATGATCGAGGCGTATTCGCAGCCAATGACGCCGGCGCCATAGATGGTCAGGCTGCGCGGCGTATACGGCAGGCGCAGGATCGAGTCGCTGTCGAGCACGCGCGGATGGCTGAAGTCGACGTCCGGCGGATGATAGGGGCGCGAGCCGGTGGCGATGACGATGTGCTCGGCCTCGACCAGCTCGAGGACGCCATCCGGGCGGCGCACCTCGACCCGGTGTGGGTCGACGAAGCGCGCGTGGCCGAACAGCAACTCGACGCGATTGCGTTGATAGTAGCGGTAGCGGGTCTGCACCTGATGGTCGATGACCGAATCGGCCGCGCGCAGCAGGTCCGGGAAGGCGACCTCGACCTGGTCACGCGTCTGCAGGAACAGCGGATTGCGGCGATAGTCGGCGAGCATCTGGATCGAATGCCGCAGGGCCTTGCTGGGGATGGTGCCCCAATGCGTGCAGCCGCCGCCGACCTGAGCATAGGCCTCGACCACGGCGACGCGCTGCTCGGCCTTGGCCAGCTTCATCGCCGCGCCTTCGCCGCCTGGGCCGGTGCCGATCACGATGCTGTCGAAGGTTCGCACTGCCATCTTGCCTCTACCTCGGCGCCTTCGGGGCGCGGCCTGCCGGAAACGCTCAGGTTAGCACAGGCGATTGGCTTGGCAGAGCGACGGACCGACGCTCCTCCAGGAGCGGGGTCTTGAGTCACGGGCGCTCGCCATCGTTCCGATGAGGGCCTGGGACATGGTGTAATGCGCCTGGGCTCTTAACTCGACTGGAGACAGACTGGTGCTTGGAATTGAAATTGGTGGCCTGCTTGGGTTGTTACATCTAATCGTCGTGATCTACGCCTTCATCAAGATCGTCCAGAGCGGCGCCGGCACCTTGGCCAAGGTGCTGTGGATCGTCGTGATCCTCTTGCTGCCGCTCCTCGGCCTGATCATCTGGTTGCTGTTCGGGCCGAGTTGAGCCCCTGGCCGGGAGGTCTTGCTGCGCTGTGTCATGGAGACGGACCGTTTCGCGCGCACCGAGAAACCGTGGGCCTTGGCCGGTGAGGAGATCGAGCACCGCAGCGGCGCGGGCTAGGATCTCGCGGGCGCGCACCCTGACATAACCGAGATGCGGTGGGTCGGCTGCGGCGAAGCCGCGTGCGTCGAGCCCGAAGCGCCGCGCCAGGAAAATCGCGCGCGCTGCGTGAAAGCGCTGACTGACCACCAGCACCCGATCCAAGCCGAAGACCTCCTTGGCCCGCACCATCGAATCCAGGGTGCGGAAGCCGGCATAATCGAGCGTGACGTGCTCGCCGGGCACGCCGAGCGCCATCAGATCCTTCTGCATGGCGATCGGCTCGTTGTAGTAGCGGGTCGCGTTGTCGCCGCTGACCAGGATGCCGCGCACCCGCCCGCTGTGGTAGAGCGCGGCTGCGGCCTCGATACGCGCCTGATAGAAGCGGTTCGGTTTGCCGCGCGGGCCGCGCGAGGTGCCCAGGATCAACGCGACCTCGGTCGGCTCGACCTCCTCAAGGGTCTCGGTGATCGCGTCGCGGGTCGCGAGTGAGATCCTGAGATCGATCAACACAAGCGCCGTCAGCGTGACGACGAGCCCGAGCACGAGAACCAGCAGGCCGCGACGCAGCCAGTGGCGCCAACCCTTTACCGGTTGAGCGAGAGACCCATGCTCGGGCATGCGTGGCAGTGATCAGCGAGCGCTGGAACTAGGGCAGCGGTGTCGGGCCGTCTTTCTCGGACCGCTCGATCATGGCATCGATCTGCGGCAGGTCTTCACTCGGCAGCTCGCTGGGATCGATCGTGACCGCGCTGCGGATCTCATCGGCGTCCTCGGCGTTTTCCGTCTCCTGCGTCTCGCGTTCAACCGCAGCTTCCGCCTTGCAGGTCTCGGCGAAGCATTGGGCGAGCTGGTCCATGATGCAGCCCGTGGCGTGGATGTTGGCATCGGCGGCCGGATGCTGAAGCAAGACCTGATTCATGAACTCATCGTTGGAGATGTCACCCTGATAGAGTGCGGTGATCAACGTGTCGAAGGCCGGGTTCTCGCCGAGCTGCGCGCCGACCGTGCTGTCGCCGACACTCATCGAGCCACAGCCGGCGCGCGCCATGTCCCGAAAGCCCGATTCGGTGGGGCGATGGAAGGGATTGCCCAGGTAGACCGACGGATCGGTGACCTTGCCATCGGTCGCGCAGCCGCCGAGCGCGACGCTGAGTCCAACGCTGAACCCGGCTGCGGCTCGAATGGCGAGGAGCGCGGTCGGCTGCAACAGCCAAGAGAAATGGCGCGCTCGGCGGGAGATGATATCCCGCGCGCGTCGGGCCAGGAACCCACCGCGCTGCTGGAGGGCGTCGCTTGGCTGAAGGCGCTGGCGCTGTGGTTGAGGCATCGGTGCTCCTTGTGCGGTTGTGCCGCAGTCTTCGTGCTGTTTCATGCCGCATTGTAACGACATCTGTTAGGATCGAGCGATGTCTTGTCGCTCTGCGACTGCTCCTGGAGGCTGCCGCGCTCGGCGGCGACCTTGAAGGAAGGCAAGCGCGGTCTGGCGATGGAGGCGACTCATCCGCGATCCGACTGGTCGCACGCGATCGACTGGTCTCACATGCATCGTTTCGGGTGAATCTATGAAGCTCCTCCTGCTCGATGATGAGCCTTTCGAGCTGCAGCTCTTAGAGCAGCAGCTGCGACGCCTTGGCTTCGAGCAGATTCTGGCCTGTCAGGATGCCCGCGCGGGTCTCGAGCAGGTGCGAGCCCCGGATGGCGGCATCGAGCTGATCTTCTGCGATCTTCAGATGCCGGGCCTCGATGGCGTCGAGCTGATCCGCCATCTGCAACTGCTCGACTATGGCGGTGCCTTGGTGCTGGTCAGCGGTGAGGATGAACGCATCCTGCGCAGCGTCGAGCGGTTGGCGCGCTCGCATGGACTGCAAGTGCTCGGCGTGCTCTGCAAGCCGGTCGAGCTGGAGCGTTTGCAGAGCGTCCTGAAACGCCTTCCCAGTGGTGCCGAGCGCGGCATCGCGGCCTCCGCCTCCCCGCAGCGCCCTTCAGCGCCAAGCTATACCCCGGAGCAGGTGGCCGAAGCGATCGCCAAGGGCGAGCTGATCAACTATTACCAGCCCAAGGTCTCGCTGCGGCATGGCCTGGTGACCGGGGTCGAAACCCTGGTGCGCTGGCAGCATCCGAGCGATGGCCTGGTGGCCCCCGATCGCTTCGTGCCGGTGGCCGAGCGCTCGGGGCAGATCGATGCACTGACCCAGGTCGTGTTGGCTGCAGCCATGCAGCAGGCCGCTCAGTGGCGCGAGCAGGGGCGCTGCTTCAAGGTGGCGGTCAATATCTCCATGCAGAGCCTGGCGAGCTTGGACTTCGCCGATGTGGTGATGGACGCGCTGTCCCGCAGCCAGGTGCCGCCCTCGGCGCTGGTGTTGGAAGTGACCGAGACGGCGTTGATGCAAGACCCGCGCGTACCACTGGATATTCTGAATCGGATGCGCCTGAAGCGCGTTGGCCTCTCGATCGACGATTTTGGCACTGGTAATGCGTCCTTGGCCCAGCTGCGGGATATCCCGTTCGACGAGTTGAAGATCGACCGCGGGTTCGTGCATGGCGCGAGCACCGACCGGCTGCTGCGCGCGATTCTCGGAGCCAGCCTCGGCATGGCCAAGCGTCTCGGTATGAGCAGCGTCGCCGAGGGGATCGAGGACCGGATCGATTGGGACTTCCTCTCCGCGCTTGGCTGTATTCAAGCCCAGGGCTACTTCATCGCTCGGCCGATGCCGGCGGCGGCGCTGCCGGACTGGGAGCGCGATTGGCAACAGCGCTGCGGCGAACTCATCGGCCAGCATCCGGACTGAGCGCTTGGGCACCGCGTGCGCAACTAGCCTTGACCCGGCCCAGCCCGGTGGAGAACTTCGCTATGACGACGCGCTTGACTCCGGCTCGGATCGTCGGCCGCTATGCGCTGGTGGCGGGACTCTGGATTCTGCTCTCCGGCTATGCGCTGAACGCACTCGTCGCTGATCCAAGGCTCCTCGGCCTGCTCGAAATCGTCAAGGGGCTTGGCTTCGTTGCGATAACCAGCACGTTCCTCTACCTCTGGCTGACCTCTTGGAAACGGCAGCTTGAGACGGCGGATCGGCAGGCCAGGGCCGTTCTGGCAGAGCGCGAGGGTCGCCTGCGCCAGCTTACGCTGGCCATCGAGCAGAGCCCGGAGAGCATCTTGATCACTGATCTCGAGGCCAAGATCGAATACGTCAACACGGCCTTTCACCGCACCACCGGTTATGCGCGCGACGAGGTCATCGGACAGAACCCGCGCATCCTGCAGTCCGGCAAGACCCCGCCTGACCATTACGAGGGCCTGTGGGCGGCCTTGACCTGCGGCGAGCCCTGGAAAGGCGAATTCTATAATCGGCGCAAGGACGGCAGTGAGTACGTCGAGATCGCGCATGTGGCACCGCTGCGGCAAGCGGATGGGCGCATCACGCACTATGTCGCGGTGAAGCAGGATGTGACCGCGATGAAGGCGATCAGTGCCGAACTCGAGCAACATCGGAACCAGCTCGAGGAGCTGGTGGCGCGGCGTACCGCTGAGCTTGCCGAAGCGCGTCGGCAAGCGGAGGCCGCGAGTCAGGCCAAGAGCCACTTCCTGGCCAACATGAGCCACGAGCTGCGCACGCCGATGAACGGCGTGCTCGGCATGGTGGAGCTGCTCGGGCACACGCCGCTGAACGCGGATCAAGCCGAGATGGTCGCGACCATCCATGAGTCTGGCAGCGCGCTCACGCAGCTGATCGACGACATCCTCGACTTCTCCAAGATCGAAGCCGGGCGCATGACCCTGGAGCGCGCGCCGCTGGATCTCGGCGCATTGCTCGCCAGGTTCCGCGCGGTGCTCGCGCCGCTCGCCTCGCGGCGCAATCTGGACCTGGAGTGTTCCATCGCCGAGCAGGTTCCGCGCTGGGTCGACGCCGATGCGATGCGCCTGCGGCAGCTGATCTACAACCTGGCCGGCAATGCGATCAAGTTCTCGGGCGGCGATCCCGAGCAGCGCGAGCGCGTCCAGGTCAGCCTCGAACTCGACGCCGCCGAGCCCCTGAGCGCGGAGGAAATGGCAGCCGCTGGGCCGAATGCCTTCCGTCTCCGTCTGTGCGTCGTCGATCACGGCATCGGCATGTCCACGGAGACGCTGGCAGCGCTGTTTACACCGTTCGTGCAGGCCGAGGCCTCGACGACGCGTCGCTTCGGCGGCACCGGTCTTGGGCTCAGCATCTGTCGACGTCTGGTCGAACTCATGGGTGGGCGGATCGAGGTCCAGAGCACGCTCGGCCAAGGCTCGACCTTCGAGGTTCGACTGCCGCTCGCGCGTGCTGCGGCGGCGACCGATGCCCAGCCCTCTGCGCAACGCGCTGAGCAGGGTTCCGAACACCAATCTGAGCAGCGCCACTGGCAGGCGATCGCGACCCCAGCTGACTCCGCGCTGCCGGAGGCGTTGGCTCGCGCAACGACTCAGGACGGCGCGCCCCATGCTGAAGACGGGCAGGTCGGCACTGGTGTCGGCACTGGCATCGGTGCTGGTATTGGCGCTGGCGACCGCGTGCTGGTGGTCGAGGATGATGCGATCAATCGTCGGCTGCTGCGCCACCAGCTCGAGCTGCTCGGCTACCAGGCCGATCTGGCCACGAACGGACGCGAGGCCCTGGAGCTGTGGCACCGTGGTCGTTATGCTGCCGTGCTCACCGATCTGCACATGCCTGAGATGGACGGCTATGGCCTGACCGAGCAGATTCGGCGCGAGGAGTCGGCTGCTGCCGGGCAGCGGCGAGTGCCGATCCTCGCGCTCAGCGCGAATGCGCTGCGTGGCGCGGCCGAGCAGGCGCGCACACGCGGTCTCGACGACTACCTCACGAAACCGCTGCAACTCGCGCAGCTGCACCAGACCCTAGAGCGCTGGTTGGCGCCCATGGAACGAGCGCCGAATAGGGCGCCGGAGCCAGCCGTTGAACCAGCGCCTGAACGGGCTGCCAAGCCGGAGCCGCCAGTGCTCGATGCCGACAAGCTGCGGGCCTTGGTCGGTGACGATGATGCGACCTTGCGGGGGCTGCTCGCCGAGTATCTGAAGTCGGCCCAAAGTCTCGCAACAGAGATCGATCGCGGCTGCAACGCGGGCGAAGCCGCAGCGATTGCCGCCGCCAGCCATCGGCTCAAATCCTCATCGCGGGCAGTGGGTGCGCTGGCGTTGGCCGCGCTCTGCGAGCGCATCGAGATGGACGCGATCGAGGCCCATGTGCTGCGAGTGCGAGGGCTGATGGACCGCTTCGATGGCGAGCAGCGTCGCGCCCAAGCCGCGATTGAGGCCCTGCTCGATGACTTATAGCCATTCGCGCCTCACTCCCGGCTCCCAAAGCCAGCGAGCCCATGGTTCCTGGGCTTTTCCGGTCGATGTTGTCCGGCGGTCAAGTTGAACGGCCCAATAATCGCGGCAGCACAAGCGAGGATAGCCTGGCGCTTGGCGACCGGGGCACTTGGCGGGGCGGCTCATCGCACCGATTTGCTACCGTAGAGCGCAATCGTCCGCACAGATCGTCAGAGAGAGGGCCTCACCCGTATGTCCGAATCGGCTCCATTGAAGTACCGCGTCACCCCCCGGCGTCCCGAGGCCCACTGCTTCGAGGTCTCGCTCGAGATTCCCGAGCCGGAATCGCCCCGCTTGCAGGTCTCGTTACCGGCCTGGATTCCCGGCAGCTACATGATTCGGGATTTCGCGCGCAATCTGCTGAGCATCGAGGCCGAGCAGGCCGGACGCCCGATCGCGATCGAGAAGCTGGACAAGCAGACCTGGCAGATCTCCGGGCTCTCGGCGCAGGCCGGCCCGGTGCAGCTGCACTACGAGGTCTATGCCTGGGAGTTGACCGTGCGCTCGGCGCATCTGGACCAGCATCACGGCTACTTCAACGGCACCAGCCTGTTCCTCTGCGTGGCCGGGGCCGAGGATCGACCCTGCGCGGTCGAACTGTTGCCACCGCCCGGGCTTGAGGAAGGCCAGTGGCAGGTCGCGACTAGCCTCGCGCGCGATGGTGCGCCGGCCTGGGGATTCGGACGCTATCGGGCCGATGACTATGCCGACTTGATCGATCATCCGGTCGAGATGGGTGTCTTCGATCGAATCGCCTTCAAGGTCGAAGGGGTGCCGCACTGGATGACCATCAGCGGCCGCCATCGCGCCGATCTGCGCCGCCTGACGCTGGACTTGCCGCGCATCTGCACCGAGCATGCGGCACTGTTTGGCGAGCTGCCGATCGACCGCTACCTGTTCCTGACCCAACTCGTCGGCGATGGCTATGGCGGTCTCGAACATCGCTTTTCGACCAGCCTGCTGGCCAATCGTGACGATCTGCCGGCGCCGGCCTGGCCGAGTAAGAGCGCTCAGGCGCGGACGCAGACGATGGCGCAGCCGGCGATGCAGGCTCCCGAGCAGCCCTCGGAAGGCTACCGGCGCTTTCTCGGCCTCTGCAGCCACGAGTATTTCCATCTCTGGAACGTGAAGCGGATTCGCCCGCGCGCCTTCGCCGAGCAGGGGCTCGAGCGCGAGGTGCATACGCGCCTGCTGTGGGCGTTCGAAGGCATCACCTCCTATTACGATGATCTGGCGCTGGTGCGCAGCGGGGTCATCGACGCGACAGCCTATCTGGCCCTGCTCGCCGAGCTGATCACGCGCGTGATGCGCAATCCCGGGCGCCTGCGCCAGAGCGTGACGGAGTCCAGTTTCGATGCCTGGACGCGGTTCTACAAGCAGGACGAGAACGCGCCGAACGCGATCGTCAGCTACTACGCCAAAGGCGCGCTGATTGCGCTGGCCTTGGATCTGACCATTCGCGAGGGCACCGAAGGCCAGAAAAGCCTGGACGATGTGATGCGCGCCCTTTGGCAGGGCTACGGGCGCACTGGCATCGGCGTTGGTGAGCGCGATGTCGAGCGGGTCGCCGCCGAGGTCAGCGGCCTCGATCTCACCGGCTTCTTCGATCAGGCACTGGATTCGACCGAGGACCTGGACCTGGCGCGCTTGCTCGCCACAGTTGCGGTCGAGCTGCGTCTGCGCCCGGCGACCGGCGCCAAGGACAACGGCGGCTGCGTCGAGCGCTTCGAGCCGGCGTCGCCACGGCCTGATATCGGCGTGCGCCTGGCGCCGGACACGGCCGAGGCGCGGCTCGGAGTGGTGCTCGACGGCCGGCCAGCGCAGCGCGCGGGGCTCTCGGCGGGTGATCTGATCATCGCCGTCGACGGACTGCGGGCGACCGCCGGCAACCTGGATGCGCTGATCACCCGCGCCGCCGGCACGGGACCGGTCCGGGTGCATGCCTTCCGCCGCGATGAGCTGTTGGAGACCCAGGTGCTGCCGAAGCCGGCGCCGGCCGAGACCTGCGAGCTGCGCTTGGACGAGGAGGCGCCTGATCATGCGCGTGCCCGGCGCGCGGCCTGGCTCACGTCATCAGCGGAACAGGCGCGGGCAGTCTGAGTCTCGCGTGTTGACGCTCATCGTGCGACCGCAGATCGCGAGCCGAGCGGTTTGGCTGGCGAGATGACCGCCATGACGCCACGCGAGCGCGCGCTCGTTCAGCTGCTCGCGGACGGGGAAACCCACTCGGGGGAGGCGATCGCCGCAGCGGTGGGGATCAGCCGCACGGCGGTGTGGAAGATCCTGCATCAGCTCGACAGCGAACTCGGTCTCGGCATCGAGGCCGTCCGTGGGCAGGGCTATCGGCTGTCGGCGCCGATCGAGCTGCTGTCGCCGGCGACCATCCACGCCAAACTCGCTGCGACGGCACGGCAACGCGTCGCCGTGCTTGAGATTCTCGATCAGGTCGACTCGACCAATGCCTATCTGCTCGAGGATCTGAACGCAGGCGCCGGCGTTGGGCTCGGCGCCGGGGAGATCTGCCTGGCCGAGCGCCAGACCGCCGGGCGCGGGCGGCTGGGGCGGCGCTGGGTGTCTCCGTTCGGGCGCAACATCTACCTCTCGATCCTGTGGCGCTATGCGCTGGCGCCGGCGCAGCTCGGCGGCCTCAGTCTGGCCTGCGGGGTCGCGGTCGCGCGGGCGTTGCAGCGGCTCGGCGTCGAGGGCATCGGGCTCAAGTGGCCGAACGATGTCCATTGGCAGCAGCGCAAGCTGGCGGGTCTGTTGCTGGAGGTGGCCGGCGAGGCACAGGGGCCAAGCCGGGTCGTGGTCGGCGTCGGCATCAACTTGGGGCTGCGCGCTGCGGATGCCGAGGCCATCGATCAGCCTTGGGTGGACCTGACCGAGGTCTGCGGCGGTCAGGCGCCCAGCCGCACGGCCCTAGCCGCCGCGCTGATCGAGACCCTGACCGCGAGCTTGTCGCACTATGCGGAGGTCGGGCTCGCGCCGTTTCTCGCCGACTGGCGTCAGCTCGACGCCTATCGAGGCGAGCCGGTGACCTTGATCACTGGCCGGCAGCGCATTGAGGGGCGGTATCGCGGCATCGATCGCCAGGGCAATCTCCGACTCGAGACCGCCGAGGGTCAGCGCACCTTCGCCGCTGGCGACGTCAGCTTGAGAGCACGGTGCGCGCCAGCGTCGTCGGCTTGAGCCCGTTTCCCGTCCCGTGACGGCTCGCCGCTGCGCGTCATTCGCCGCAGCGCCTGCTCTCAGGTACCGGTCTTTGGTAGGGGCGCCTTCTCGAGGATGCCTTGCTCGCCCTCCGAGGTGGCGATGATGACGGCACCGGCGGAGTCGCTCGTGACGTTCACCGCCGTGCGCATCATATCCAGGATGCGGTCGACCGCGAGGATCAGTCCCAGCCCCTCGAGCGGCAGGCCCACCGCCGAGAGGATGATGGCGATCGCGACCAGGCTTGCAGCCGGGATGCCGGCGACGCCAATCGAGGTCATCAGCGCCAGCAGCACCACACTGAATTGCGTGGCGAGCCCGAGTTCGATGCCATAGGCCTGGGCGATGAACATCACCGCGACGCATTCGTAGAGCGCGGTGCCGTCCATGTTGATGGTCGCGCCGAGTGGCAGCACGAAGCTCGTCGTTTTGTTCGACACGCCGGCGTTTTTCTCGACGCATTCCATGGTCAGCGGCAGGGTGGCCGAAGAGGACGCGGTCGAGAAGGCGGTCAGCAGCGCCGGGCTGACGGCGCGATAGTGGCGCAGCGGGCTGACGCCACCCAGGAAGCGCAGCAGCAGCGGCAAGGTGACAAGGAAATGCAGTCCAAGCGCCAGCACTACGGTGAAGAAGAATTGCGCCAGCGGGATGAAGGCATCAAGGCCGGTGCTGGCGACCGTCTTGGCCACCAGTGCGAAGACGCCGAGCGGGGCGAAGCGCATCACCAGATCAGTGATCTTCATCATAATCTGGAACATGCCGTTGAAGAAGTGGTATTGCGCCTCGGCATAGGGGTTGGCGACGCGGGTCATGAAGAACCCATACAGGAGGCTGAAGAAGATCAGCCCGAGCATCTGGGTATTGGCGGCGGCGGCGACGATGTTTGTCGGTATCATGCGCAGGAAGATGGCGACGATGTCATCGGCGCCCTTATCGGCGAATTGGGTCTCGAGTTCGGACGCCTCGGCGCTGAGTCCAAACACCTCTTGCGCGCTGCCTTCAACGACGCCGGGCTGAATCAGGTTGACCATCGCCAGGCCGACCACGATGGCCAGGAAGCTGGTCAGCGCGTAGTAACCGATGGTCTTGGCGCCGAGCCGCCCCAGATTGTCGGAGTCGCCGATGCTGGCCAAGCCGACGATGATCGAGGAGACGATCAACGGCACGATGAGCATCTTCAGCGCGTTCAGGAAGAGCTGGCCGATGAAGTCGAAGATGGCCGTGAACGTCACCCCGAACAGGTTGCCGTCCTCGCCGACGAGCAGGCCGATGATGATGGCCAGCGCCAGGGCGATCAGGATCTGCCAGTGCAGCTTGAGCTTGAGAAACGCCATGAGGATGCTCCGCAACCGCTGATATTCAGCAAAGGCATTCTGATGATACTATGAAAGGCTTGGGTGTCGATTGGGCGATCGGCGTCGCGAGAGAACACCAGCATGCATTTTCGTGTCTTCTATTTGATCAACCGTTCTGGCGAGCGCGTGTCGTCGGCAAGCGCGGTGGAGATGACCACCAAGGCGATCTGCGAGCAGATGCTCGATCGCCTGCAATCCGAGGATGACTACCTCGGGATCTTGGATGCCGAGGACAACACGCTGCAGGTTCTTCCAGAGCCGGATCAGCAGCGTTATTACGTCGAGGTCCCGCTCGATGCCGCCAAGGCCTCCTTCGGCCGTTACGTCAACCGCGCCGAACTCGAAGCGCTCATCCATGAGCTGCCCGCGCGGATCAATGAGCGCAGCATCCCCGGGTTGACCTACCGGCCCTGGTGATCAGCCAGCGGCGATGCGCGGCATCCGAAACGGCAACAGCAGTTGCGCCCAGCGCGTCTCGAAGCGGGTCAGCGACAGGCTTTCGTGAAAGGCCGTGACCGGCTCGCCGAGGAGTTTGGCGCGGATGGTCGAGCGCGCGTAGAAGGGCGTATCCTCGAGCGTCTCGAGCACCTTGGTGTGGGCGTTCGCCTCGCTTTGGATGGCGCGAGGGATGCGCCACCAGAAGGTGCGGGGTAGGGGCGCGGGCGGTGCTGGTTCGAACGGTTCGGCGTCACCGTTGCCATTGAACCGTAAGGCGAGCGAGCGGCGAGCGCCATCCACAAAGGTCATGTCATAGAGCACGGCCGAGCCCTGGCGCAGTTTGGCACGCGACCAATCCCATTGGCGAAAACCGGCTTCGAGCGGTTCGTCACCCTGGTTGCTGTCCAGATAGCCGGGGCCGGACCAGCGTAGGGCCGGTTGTTCCAACGCCACCTCGACGCGCGACTCGGGACCGATCGGCCACCAGTGATGACGGCCTGCAGGGTCGAGGCTGATCGGTCCCGGGGTGAGCGCGCGCGGATGCACGCGCACGCGGCCGCGAATGCGCCGAGGCAGCGGCGCGGCGCGCTCGTCGATGTGGAAGGTCAACGCGGCGCCGTCCCACTCGATGCGGCTCGGGCCGATCATCAGCCTGTGCGCGTCGCGCTGTAACTGACCGCGTCCGCGCTCGGTCATCGCCCAGGCGGTGCGGTCCTTGCCGTAGAGCGCGACATTGAGCGCGCAGAAGTGCTCCGGGTCACCACGGCCACGGCGGCGGGCCCAGGCGTAGTAGGGCGAGAAGACGCTGCCGATGAAGGCGATGAGGGTGATGCCATAGTCGCCGTCATCGCTCAGCGCATCGACGTACCACCAATGGTAGCCGTTCGGCCTCAGCGCTTGGTCGAAACGCGGTCCGCCGTCAAACTGGCGGCCGCGAGCCGGCCCGAGAGCGCCGCCATCGGCACGCCCGGCCCCGGATGCGTGCTGCCCCCCGCCAGATACAGCCCCGGGATCTTGGTGCGCGCCCCCGGCCGCGAGAACGAGGCCATCCAGCCATGGGAGGCGCGGCCGTACAGCGCCCCGCCCGTGGCTGGGAACAGCTGCTCGAAGGCCGTGGGGGTCGTCACCTGGGCATGCATGGGGTCCTGCTGGATGTGCAGACCACAGCGTTCCAGGAGGCCAAAGGTGCTCTGGGCGCATTGCTCGATCTCTGAACGATGGAAGGAATGGGTGTCGCCGATGGCCGGCGCGTTGACGAGGCACAGCAAGCGCTCCGGGCCCTCGGGTGGGGGGCCGTCATGAGCGTCGCGGTCCTGCGCGCAGACGTAGACCGTCGGTGCGCGCGGGATGCGTTGGTGCTGGAGGATGTCGTCGAACTCCGCCTGATAATCATGGGAGAAGAACACCGTATGCCGGCTCAACGGGAAGCCCTCGGCCTTGGCGAGCAGATTCCAGGTGATCGCCGAAAGCGAGCGATCCGCCGGTGGCGTCGGCGGCACGGCGCGACTGACCCGCTTGCCGAAGAGGCCGGAGGCCACGGCATTGGTGTCACCGTTGATGATGACCGCATCAGCAGGGATGCGCTCGCCGCTGGCCAGTGTGACCCCATTGACCCGGCCGCGCTCGAGCCTGATCTCGCTGACCTCGGCCTGGTAGCGGAAGGTGGCACCGAGGCGCTGCGCGAGTCCGGCAAAGGCCTGCGCGAGCTGGTGCATGCCGCCCTTGACCAGCCAGACGCCATCCTGCTCGACATGGGCGACGAGCATCAGCGTGGCCGGCGCGGCGTAGGGCGAGGAGCCGCAATAGGTCGCGTAGCGTCCGAACAGTTGGCGCAGCCTGGGGTCGCGAAAATGCTCGCCGAGCGCCGACCACAGGGTCGCGAAGGGCTTGATATCGATCAGGCCACCGAGGCCGCCGGGGCCGATCCGTCGCACCAAACCGACCGGGCTGGGTCGCGTGGCGCTGATGAAGGGCTCCTTGAGGGTGCGATAGATCGCCTTGGCATCCTCGCTGAAGGCGAGGAAGCGCTGTCGCTCGGCCGGACCGGAGAAGGCGGCGATGGCGTCGGCGGAGCGTTCGAGGTCGGCGAAGAGATCCAGGCGCTCGGTGGCGCTCCAGGCGTGGCGCGCCAAGACCTCGGCCCGTTCGAGTTCGACCTCGGCGGCGAGCGAGCTGCCGGCGGCTTCGCAGATCGCCTCGAAGACCCAGCGCATGGTGAACACGGTCGGGCCGGCATCGATCGGCACCTCGCCGACCCGCACTTCGCGCATCTTGCCGCCGGGGGCATCCGAGCGCTCGAGGACGGTCACATCGAGCCCGCGTGCGGCAAGCTCGATGGCCGAGGTCAGTCCGCCGATGCCGGCCCCTACGATCACGACTCGCTCCGTTGCCACCTTCTACCTCGCATCCGATCAGCTGTCTTGGGGTGTTATTGACGCGAGAGTTGATCCCGGTCGTTTGACGCTCCTTGGGGAGCTGTCTATCTTACATGACCTCTCGGTGTGACCGACCGACACCATCACGATCAACCCACTCATCACGAGGACACACCAATGGATGCCTTGCAGCGGATCGAGCAGGCCCTAGAGGCCGCCATCGCCAAGGGCATGGGCGATGATTCACCGCCGCTGCTGCGCCAAGCCGTGCGTCATGCCGTGCTGACGCCAGCCTCACGGGTGCGTCCTCGTCTTTGCCTTGCTGTTGCCCTGGCCTGCGGCGACGATGTGCCGGCCGTGACCGATGCGGCCGCCGCGTCATTGGAGCTGCTGCATTGTGCCTCGCTGGTCCACGATGATCTGCCCTGCTTTGATGATGCCGACATGCGTCGCGGACAACCCTCGGTGCATCGTGCCTATGGCGAACGGCTCGCGGTGCTGGCCGGGGATGGGTTGATCGTGCTCGCGTTCGAGAATCTGGCCTGGCATACCTTGCGCCATCCGGAGCGTCTGGCCCCATTGTTGATGATCGTGGGTCGGGCGGTTGGCCTCAAGGATGGTATCGTTGCCGGTCAGGCCTGGGAGTGCGAGGAGCAGGTCGATCTGAGCGAGTATCACCGCCAGAAGACTGCGGCGTTGTTCGCGGCCGCGACCGAGGCCGGCGCCGCCGCAGCGGGACGCAATCCGGCCGAGTGGCGTACCTTGGGAGCGAACCTGGGCGAGGCCTATCAGGTGGCCGATGATCTGCGCGATGTTGCCGGCGATGCCGAGGAACTCGGCAAGCCGGTGGGGCAGGATGCGGCGCATGCGCGTCCGAGCGCGGTCGCGGCGCTGGGCGTCGATGGCGCCCTCGAGCGCCTGGTCGGCCTGATCCGCGAGGCGCTGGACTCGATCCCGACCTGTCCGGGCGCCGACAAGCTGCGGGCGCTGGTGGTCGGCGAGATGCAGCGCCTGCTGCCGTCGCCAATCGCCGATGATTTCGCGCGGCGACTGGCCGCCACGGGCGGCTGAGCAGCACGCATGGGACTACGCTTCGATTGGCGCGAATGGCGTAATCGCCTGATTGCGCGTCCTGGTTTCCAGCGTTGGGCGGCCGGTTTTCCGCTCACGCGCCCGATCGCGCGGCGCCGGGCGCGCTCGCTCTTCGACATCACCGCAGGTTTCGTCTACTCGCAGATCCTCTATGCCTGTGTCGAACTCGAGCTGGTCGACCAGTTGGCCGAGGGGCCGCTGGCGCTGTCCGCGCTGGCGCCCCGCATGGGGATGACCGAGCCGCAGGCGGATCGGCTCCTGCGCGCGGCGGTGGCACTGGATCTTCTGGAGCGTCGGGGTGCCGATGCCGAGGGCTCGCCGTGCTTCGGTCTGGGTAATCATGGCGCGGCGATGCTTGCTAACCCAGGCATCGCCGCCATGGTCAAGCATCACCAGATGCTCTATCGCGACCTCGAGAACCCGCTGGCGCTACTGCGCGGCGAGAAGGCGCAGACCGAGCTGGGCCGCTATTGGGCCTATGCCAGCTCGCTCGACCCGGCGCAGGAGGCCGATGCCTCGGTGCGCGAATACAGCGAGCTGATGAGCGTGTCCAACGCCTTCGTCGCTGGCGATGTGCTCGATGCCTATTCCTTGCAGGCGCATCGCTGCTTGATGGATGTCGGCGGCGGTCAGGGCAACTTCCTGCTTGCTGTGGCCGAGCGTTGGCCGCATCTCAAGCTTCGACTGTTCGACCTGCCAGCGGTTGCCGAGCGCGCCCAACAGCGCTTTGAAGCACTCGGGCTCGGTGAGCGCGCCGAGGCCGTCGGCGGCGATCTGCTGCGCACGCCCTTACCGCAAGGGGCGGATATCTGCTCGCTGGTGCGGGTGGTGCATGACCACGACGACGACCAGGCGCTGCGGATCCTGCAGGCGGTGCGGGCGTCGCTGGAGCGCGGCGCGACCCTGCTGCTGGCCGAGCCCATGGCCGAGACGCCGGGGGCCGAGCCGATCGGCGATGCTTATTTCGGCCTCTATCTGCTGGCGATGGGCAGTGGCCGACCGCGCCCGCCCCATGAACTCGAGGCGATGCTGCGCGAGGCGGGCTTTGGCGGCATCCAACTGCGCCCAACCCGCCGTCCGATGCAGACCCGTCTCCTGGTCGCGACGGCGGTTTGAGGTGCGCGCTTGCGATACGTCAATCAGAGCCCTGACTGCCAACCTAGGTTGACAGTCAGGGTGTAAATCAGGCTTGACATAGCACCGAGTCAAGCTAGACTGACACTATAACTTTATAGACTGTAACGCACACCGTGAACGCCTCGTCCGAACTCTCTACCTTAGCCGTCGTCCTCGATGAACCACGGCAGCTCGCAGTCAGACGCGTCGCGCTGACCCCGGCGGGCGAGGCCGATTGCGTGGTCGAGATCGACTACAGCGGCATCAGTACCGGCACCGAGCGGTTGCTGTGGACCGGGCGCATGCCGGTGTTTCCCGGCATGGGCTACCCGCTGGTGCCGGGTTATGAGTCGGTTGGACGTGTCACACAGGCCGGCGTCGACAGCGGTCGCAGCGAGGGCGAACTCGTGTTCGTGCCCGGCGCGCGCTGCTATAGCGACGTCAACGGCCTGTTCGGCGGCGCCGCAGCCCGGGTCGTGGTGCCCGGTGCGCGGTTGCTGCCGATCCCCGCTACGCTGGGCGAGCAGGGCGTGTTGATGGCGCTTGCCGCCACCGCCCATCATGCCATCGCCGGCGAGGGCAAGACCTGCCCGGATCTGATCGTCGGCCATGGTGTCCTCGGTCGGCTGCTGGCGCGGGTCGCGCTTGCGCTCGGGGCGCCGCCGCCGGTGGTCTGGGAGACCAACCCGACACGCGCGAGCGGTGCGGCGGGTTACGCTGTGATCGATCCCCAAACCGACGAGCGGCTCGACTATGCGGTGATCTGCGATGTCAGCGGCGACAGCGCGCTGCTCGATACGCTCATCGGTCGGCTGGCACGCGGTGGCGAGATTGTGCTCGCTGGGTTCTACGAGGCGCCGCTCTCGTTCGACTTCCCGCCCGCCTTCATGCGCGAGTTGCGCTTGCGCGTCGCAGCCGA
Source organism: Halochromatium sp. NSM3 (assembly GCF_059621085.1). Lineage (NCBI taxonomy): Bacteria > Pseudomonadati > Pseudomonadota > Gammaproteobacteria > Chromatiales > Chromatiaceae > Halochromatium > Halochromatium sp. NSM3. Next base: position 25,038 of record NZ_JCAQIA010000009.1, read on the forward strand.
GTTCCGCGATGCCGATTTGAGCGCCGTGCGCACGCTGATCGAAACCGGCACGCTGTCGCTTGATGGCTTGATTACCCATCGCTATGACGCCGCCGAGGCCGCTGCTGCCTACGAGACGGCCTTCGATGATCCCACCTGCCTGAAGATGGTTCTCGATTGGAGAGGAATGCATGGCTAACGCCCCCGCCACAGCTGGCGCTGTGAACATCGGTCTGCCCGAGCAGCCCGCCGCCTTGTCGAGCGCGGCGCCCGCGATCAAGCAGACCCAGATCATCGCGATCTATGGTAAGGGTGGTATCGGCAAGAGCTTCACCCTCGCCAATCTCTCCTACATGCTCGCGCAGCAGGGCAAGAAGGTGCTGCTGATCGGCTGTGATCCGAAGAGCGATACCACCACGCTGCTGTTCGGTGGCAAGGCCTGCCCCACCATCATCGAGACCTCGTCGAAGAAGAAGGCCGCTGGCGAGGAGGTCGCCATCGGCGACGTCTGCTTCAAGCGCGATGGGGTGTTCGCGATGGAGCTGGGCGGCCCCGAGGTTGGCCGCGGCTGCGGTGGGCGTGGGATCATTCACGGCTTCGAGATCCTCGAGGGGCTCGGTTTCCACGAATGGGACTTCGACTACGTCTTGCTCGATTTCCTTGGCGATGTGGTCTGCGGTGGCTTCGGTCTGCCGATCGCGCGCGATATGTGCCAGAAGGTCATCGTCGTCGGCTCCAACGATCTGCAATCGCTCTACGTCGCCAACAACGTCTGCTCTGCGGTCGAATATTTTCGTGGGCTCGGCGGTAACGTCGGCGTCGCCGGCATCGTCATCAACAAGGATGACGGCACTGGCGAGGCCCAGGCCTGGGCGCAGAAGGCCGGGATTCCGGTCTTGGCCTCGATCCCGGCGGATGACGACATCCGTCGCAAGAGCGCGGCTTATCAGATCGTGGGCGTGCCTGGTGGGACCTGGGCGCCGCTGTTCGAGGAGTTGGGCGTGAATGCGGCCGAAGCGCCGCCATTGCGCGCCAAACCGCTCACTCAAGATGAACTGCTCAACCTGTTCGCCAGCGATGCCGTGGGGCGCGATGTCGTGCTCGAGCCCGCGACCATCGAGGATATGTGCAATGCGGCGAACCTCAATAAGCCGTCCCTCGAAGTGGTCTACGACGAGGCCTGAGATAGCGACTCCGATGCAATCAGTGCACCAGCAAGCAACTCCGTTCTCGATGGCGGGCAGCGAAGGCGACGCGCGAGAGAGCGGGTCAGGCACGCGCTCTCCGGAACAAACTTCGATCTCGGTGCCGAGCGACGACGCAGCGCTCGGCGACGAGGGTCACGGCTGCCACGCGGGCAGCGATGAACTGCGCCGAGCCGCAGAAGCGGCGGGTAAGAGCGAAGTGCTCGAGCGCTTGGCGACCGACTATCCCACCGGACCCCATGATCAGCCCCAAACCATGTGTCCGGCCTTTGGGTCTCTTCGCGTCGGTCTGCGTATGCGTCGCACCGCCTCCGTCCTCTGCGGCTCGGCCTGCTGTGTTTATGGGCTGAGCTTCACCTCGCACTTCTATGGTGCGCGGCGCAGCGTCGGCTATGTCCCCTTCGATTCCGAGACGCTGGTCACCGGCAAGCTGTTCGAGGATGTGCGTGAGGCCGTCCAGCAGCTCTCTGATCCGGACAAGTACGATGCCGTTGTGGTGATGAACCTGTGCGTGCCGACCGCCTCCGGCGTGCCGCTGCGCTTGCTGCCGAAGGCGCAGAATGGCGTGCGCATCATCGGCATCGACGTCCCAGGGTTCGGGGTACCGACCCATGCTGAGGCCAAGGATGTGTTGGCCAGCGCCATGTTGCGCTATGCGCGCGGCGAGGCGGAGCAGGGTCCGGTGCAGGCGCCGCGCGGTGGGCGCAGCGAGCAGCCGACGGTGACGCTGCTCGGCGAGATGTTCCCAGCCGATCCAGTCGGCATCGGCGCCATGCTCGCGCCGCTGGGGCTGGCCACCGGGCCAGTGGTGCCGACGCGCGAGTGGCGGGAACTCTATGCCGCGCTAGACTGCGCCGCCGTCGCCGCCATCCATCCTTATTACACCGCGTCGATCCGCGAGTTCCAGCAGGCCGGGCGCGCTGTGGTCGGCTCGGCGCCGGTGGGCTACGATGGCACCGCCGCCTGGCTCGAGGCGATCGGCAGGGCCTGCAACGTCGCCGAGGAGCGGATCGCCACAGCCAAGAATACCTTCCTGCCCGCGATCCAAGGGGCCATGGCGAAGGCGCCGATCGATGGCACCATTATCGTCTCCGGCTACGAGGGCTCGGAGCTGCTGGTCGCGCGCCTGCTGATCGAGAGCGGCGCCCGCGTGCCCTATGTCGGCACCGCCACACCACGCACACCCTGGTCCGAGGCCGACCGCGACTGGCTCGAGGCCAAGGGCGTCGTGGTCCAATTCCGCGCCACGCTGGAGCAGGACAAGGCGGCGGTCGACGCGGTGAAGCCGGATCTGGCCATCGGCACCACGCCGGTCGTGCAACATGCGAAGGAGCAGTCGATTCCGGCGCTCTATTTCACCAATCTGATATCGGCGCGACCGCTGATGGGGCCGGCCGGGGCCGGCTCCCTGGCGCAGGTGGTCAATGCCGCGCTCGCCAACCAGGCGCGTTTCGACCGGATGACGGCCTTCTTCGCCGGAGTTGGCGAGGGCGACGCCGCCGGGGTCTGGGATCAGCAGCCGACCCCTCGACCGAGCCCAACAGTGAACAAACCAGCGAACAAGCCAGGTAACAAGCCCGCGCGTAAGATGGCCCGCTCGGGAGGCCAGGGCTGATGCTGATTCAGGATCTCGATCGCGCGGGCGGCTATTGGGGCTCGGTCTATGTGTTCACGGCAGTCAAGGGCCTGTCGGTGATCATCGACGGGCCGGTCGGCTGTGAAAACCTGCCGGTCACTGCGGTGTTGCATTACACCGATGCGCTTCCGCCGCATGAACTGCCGGTGGTGGTCACGGGGCTCGGCGAGCAGGAGCTGGGGCAGGATGGCACCGAGAACGCGATGCGTCGTGCCTTCTCGACCCTTGATCCCGAGCAACCGGCGGTGGTCGTCACTGGCAGCATTGCCGAGATGATCGGCGGGGGCGTGACCCCCTCCGGCACGCCGATCCAGCGCTTCCTGCCGCGCACCATCGACGAGGATCAGTGGCAGAGCGCCGATCGCGCGATCGTCTGGCTGTGGAATCAGTATGGCGCCGCCGGCGCGAAGCGGCGGGCCAAGACGGCGAAGGCGAAGGCGCGCAAGGAGGGGGACAAGCCGCTGGTCAATCTCATCGGCCCGATCTACGGGATGTTCAACACCTGGTCGGATCTCGCCGAGATCCGTCGGCTGATCGAGGGTATCGGTGCCGAGGTCAATCTGACCTTCCCGCTCGGTACCCACCTCGACGATGTGCCGCGCTTGGCCGATGCCAAGGTGAATGTCTGCCTCTACCGTGAGTTTGGCCGCAAGCTGTGCGAGGCGCTCGAGAAGCCCTATCTGCAGGCGCCGATCGGATTGCACAGCACGACGAACTTCCTGCGTGCGCTTGGCGAATTGCTTGGGCTGGACCCGGAGCCCTTCATCGAGCGCGAGAAGCACACCACGATCAAGCCGATCTGGGATCTGTGGCGCTCGGTGACGCAGGATTTCTTTGGCACCGCCAGCTTCGGCATCGCCGCGACCGAGACCTATACCCGTGGTGTGCGCCATTTCCTCGAGGATGAGATGGGCTTGCCCTGCAACTTCGCCGTCCCGCGTCGACCGGGGAAGAAGCCGGACAACGATGCGGTGCGCGAGGCCGTGCACACGAAGACGCCGCTGATCCTGTTCGGTGGCTACAACGAGCGCATGTACCTGGCCGAGATTGGCGGACGCGCGGCGTTTATTCCGGCCTCGCTGCCTGGGACTATTATTCGGCGCCACACCGGCACGCCGTTCATGGGCTATTCGGGGGCGACCTATCTGATCCAAGAGGTCTGTAACGCGCTCTTCGACGCGCTGTTCAATATCCTGCCGCTCGGCACCGACCTCGATCAGGTCGAGGCAACCCCCTCGCGAATGCACCGGGAGTTGCCTTGGGACACGGACGCGCAACGCTTGCTCGAGGAGATCCTCGAGACAACCCCGATCCTGACCCGCATCTCCGCCGCCAAGCGGTTGCGCGACGCAGCCGAGCGCGCGGCGCGGATGGCTGGCGAGGATCAGGTCACGGCCGCAACCTTGCGCGAGACCCAGGCACAGCTCGCGCGTGGGCGATCTGCCTGATTTTACGCTTCATGCTCCCTCCCTTCCGACTGCCATGAAATCGGACATTGGCCCCGATCCCGAGGGCCGATTGAACCGATAGAGAATGTGCGCCCTCTAGCCCGCTGCATGTTACGGCTGCGGGTTGATCCGTCTCTCCTAGTCATCGCCCCTTGCTGGCGCTATCCGTCTATCCGCTAGCGCAACGGGCCGTCGTCGACACGGCTGACGCGCGCGTTCAGCGGCAGCGAACCCGTTGTCCGGTGCGGGCTCGTTTCCGGGTCGCGACCCTGTGCTCTCATCCTGCCTCTTGCCTATTCGTCTGGGCTCCGGCGCGTGCTCCGCGCGTCCTTTGCGTTGTCGTTGCGGTGCTTGATGACCCGCTCTAGGCCACCTCCGCAGCTTCATCCTGCGATAAGTCAATCAAAACACAGACTGCCAACCTGCGTTGACAGTCCGTGTGTAAATGAGCCTTGACATTAGGTGTGGTCAGGCTAAACTGACACTTAATCGTTGGGCGCCTTCAGCAGCAGGCACGAAGCCGCCCCCACACAGCGGATGAGCGAAGACCAAACGCACCTCAAATCGTGATCACCTCGCCTGACATGTCCACCTTCACGCTCGTCCTCGACCAGCTGCGGCCGTTATCGGTCACGCGCCTTGCGTTGACATCGGGTAGCGGAACGGATGGCGCCGCGCGGATCATCAGTGGTTTCGCTTGGCTAGGTCGCTTATTGCCTAGTCCAGACTTTTTTTCGGGCTTGCGCGACACCGGGCGAATGCTTCCTGTCGTGAAAGCCAAGTCAGTATCCGCGTTAAGCGGATGTCCAAAAGCGCTGCGGCACACGCAGTCACGGCGCTTCCTGGTGACGCATATATCATGCGCCAATGGCCAAATGGCCTAATTAGCTGAACCGGAGGGTAACCCCATGGCAGACAACAAGAGTTTGACTGGTTTGACGGAAGAAGAGGCTCAAGAGTTTCACGGCATTTTCATGTCTAGCATGATCGCCTTTTTCGGCCTCGTCGTGTTTGCACATGTCCTGGCATGGCTCTACCGCCCCTGGCTCTAAGCCGGCGTTGTCAGGTTAATGCTTCGTTTGGATCATGCGGCGATATCGCTTCCCTTGATCCACACCTTCTACCCGAATATTGGAGAAATGAGAAATGAACGAGAAACTCTACAAAATCTGGCTGTTAGTCAATCCAGTGACCGCGCTGTACGCACTTATGGTGTTCTTGACCTTTCTTGGCCTGGCGATCCACATGATCGTGCTCAGCACCGAGCTCAACTGGCTCGACGATGGTATTCCTCCTATTGAAGGCGCGAAGACTGCTCAGGTCGTCCCGCAGCAGCAGTAAAAGGGCCTATCGGATGACGGCAGCGCGGGTGCCAGCATGGCACCGCCTGCCGTTGATCTTGCTACGAGGAGGGCGTTTTCGCACGACCTCCCCAGCAGAGGAAATCTTCAATGGCCATGCTGAGTTTCGAGAAAAAATACCGCGTACGCGGCGGTAACTTGCTCGGGGGGGACACGTTCGACTTTTGGGTGGGGCCGTTTTATGTCGGCTTCTTCGGAGTTTCGGCGGTCTTCTTCGCGACTTTAGGTACACTGCTAATCGTCTGGGGCGCGGCCATCGGCCCGACCTGGAACCTTTGGCAAATCTCTATTGCCCCGCCAGATCTGAGCTATGGGCTCACGATGGCGCCACTCACGGAAGGTGGCTTGTGGCAATTCATCACCATCTGTGCGATTGGCGCCTTTGTTTCCTGGGCGCTGCGTCAAGTTGAAATTGCTCGCAAGCTGGGTATGGGGCTGCATGTCCCGATCGCCTTCAGCTTTGCGATCCTTGCCTACATCACGCTGACTGTGGTTCGGCCGGTGCTGATGGGCGCCTGGGGGCATGGTTTCCCCTACGGTATCTTCAGCCATCTCGACTGGGTGTCGAATGTAGGTTACCAATACCTGCACTTCCACTACAACCCAGCCCACATGTTGGCGATCACGTTCTTCTTCACCAACGCGCTCGCGCTGGGCCTGCACGGTTCGTTGATCCTGTCGATGACGAATCCGCAAAAGGGCGAGCCCGTGAAGACGGGTGAGCATGAGAACTCCTTCTTTCGCGATCTCGTCGGTTACTCCATCGGCGCGCTGGGCATCCACCGTTTGGGTCTGTTCCTTGCGATCAATGCGGCCTTCTGGAGTGCCGTGTGTATCGTGATCAGTGGCCCATTCTGGACGCGTGGCTGGCCAGAGTGGTGGAACTGGTGGCTCGAGTTGCCGTTCTGGTCATAAGAGGACACCAACATGGCTGAGTATCAAAACATCTTTACGCGGGTTCAGGTCCGCGAGCCGGCCTATCCCGGCGTCGACCTGCCACCCGGCAGTCTCGCGCGGCTCGGTAAGCCGATCTTCAGTTACTGGATTGGTAAGATCGGCGACGCGCAGATCGGTCCTATCTATCTAGGCTTTACCGGCGTGGCATCGCTGATCTTCGGCTTCATCGCCATCGAGATCATCGGCTTCAATATGCTGGCCTCGGTGAACTGGAGCCTGATCGAGTTCTTCAAGAACTTTTTCTGGCTCGCGCTCGAGCCGCCACCGCCGGCCTATGGGCTGAGCATTCCGCCCTTGGGTGATGGTGGCTGGTGGCTGATGGCCGGTTTCTTCCTGACTGTATCGATCCTACTCTGGTGGGTCAGGACGTACCGGCGCGCCATCGACCTTGGCACCGGTACGCATGTGTCTTGGGCCTTTGCTGCGGCCATCTTCTTCTACCTGGTGCTGGGCTTCATTCGCCCGGTGATGATGGGTAGCTGGGGTGAGGCGGTTCCGTTCGGAATCTTCCCGCATCTGGACTGGACAGCGGCGATCTCAATCCGGTACGGCAACTTCTACTACAACCCGTTCCACGCGCTCTCCATTGCCTTCCTCTACGGTTCGGCAGTGCTGTTCGCCATGCACGGTGGCACCATCCTAGGTGTGTCGCGCTACGGTGGCGATCGTGAGATCGACCAGATCACCAGTCGTGGTACTGCGGCCGAGCGTGCAATGCTGTTCTGGCGCTGGACCATGGGCTTCAACGCCACCATGGAATCCATCCATCGCTGGGCTTGGTGGTTCGCGGTCCTGACGGTCATTACCGCAGGTCTCGGCATTCTGCTGACAGGCACGGTGGTCGAGAACTGGTATCTCTGGGGGATGAAGCACGGCATCGTGCCTCCGTATCCGTCCGAATTGACGATCCAGGATCCGGCCCTGCTGCAGGGGGTATCGCAATGAAGTTCCTAAACCGTAAGACGGTGATCCTCGCGGCCTTAGGCGCTTCGGCGATCCTGGCCGGATGCGAGGCTCCACCGCCCGAAAGCATCCAAAACGGCTACCGTGGTCTGGGCATGCAGACGGTATACAATCCTAAGCTGCTGGAGCGCTCGCTTGAGGCCAATGTGCCACCAGATCCGATCCCGGCGGCAGCCGAGGGTGGACCGATGGCGAAAGACGTCTACAAAAACGTCCAGGTCCTCGGTGATCTCACGGTCAATGAGTTCAACCGCTTGATGGTTGCACTGACCAATTGGGTCTCCCCCGAGGAAGGCTGCTACTACTGCCACGTCAATGACGGCGGGTTCGAGGAAGACGGGATCTACACCAAGATCGCGTCGCGCAAGATGCTGCAGATGACGCAGGACACCAATGCCAATTGGAAAGACCACGTCGCCGACACTGGCGTGACCTGCTACACCTGTCACCGCGGCAATCCGGTGCCGGAGTACGTCTGGACCTCGGATCCAGGTCCGGGGCAGCCTTCGGCCTTAGCGCCGACGGGTCAGAACATCGGCTCGAAGACGGTGGCTTACGCGGCACTTCCTTATGATCCGTTCACGCCTTTCCTACTGCAAGACAATGACATTCGCGTCATTGGCGAGACCGCGTTGCCGCAAGGGAATCGGCGCTCGATCAAGCAGGCGGAATGGACCTATGGCTTGATGATGCACATGTCCGATGCCCTGGGCGTCAACTGCACCTATTGCCATAACACACGTTCGTTCTACGCTTGGGATCAGAGTACGCCTCAGCGGACCACCGCTTGGTACGCCCTCCGTCACGTCAGAGCGCTGAACAACGATTGGGTCGTGCCACTCTCCGATGTCTTGCCGGAATCACGGAAAGGCCCCTTGGGTGACGTCTATAAGGTGTACTGCACCACCTGCCATCAGGGCGCCTATAAGCCGCTCTATGGTGCGCCGATGGTGAAGGACTATCCCTCGCTGCAGGGGCCAGTGCCCGAAGGTGGACTAGCCGCCGCCAAGGCTGCCGAAGAGCCTGCGGAAGCAGAAGCCGCACCGGCTGAGGAAGCAACCGAAGAAGCCGCACCAGCGGAAGCTGCACCGGCTGAGGAAGTAACCGAGGAAGCTGCACCGGCTGAGGAAGCTACGCCAGCAGAAGCCGCACCAGCAGAAGCTGCACCGGCTGAAGAAGCCGCGCCAGCGGAAGAAGCAGCGGCGACCGATGAGCAAGCAGCGGCGGACACATCGGCACCCACGGCTGAGGCTCAGGCCGAAGCCACGACGGAGCCGCAGCCACAACAGCAACCGCCGCAGCTGCAGTATCCACCGCCGTCGATGATGCGCTATCCGCCGGCCCCACTGCAGTATCCGCCGGCACCACAGACTCGGTAGGACTATCCAGGGTGATGGATCACCCCGCCCAGTTGGGCGGAACCAATGACCGACAGTTTCAACCTGAACAACACAGAGGTGATTTCCATGGCTGACAATAAAAGCCTGACCGGCATGACCGAAGAGGAAGCCCAAGAGTTCCACGGTATCTTCATGTCCAGCATGACCGCTTTTTTCGGTCTCGTCGTGTTCGCGCATGTGCTGGCATGGCTCTACCGCCCTTGGCTCTAAGCGGCCAATTGGGGCTTAGAGCCCTAATGCGAACGAATGGGTGATGGATATTCGAGCAGCATGCTGCTCACCTCACCCGACCTTTCTAGAGGAGAGACCTGATGTATCGTATTTGGCAGCTTTTCGATCCACGCCGTACGCTAGTCGCCTTGTTTGCTTTTCTGACTGCGCTGGGCTTTTTGATTCACTTCGTCGTGTTGGCGTCTCCGGATACCAACTGGCTTGCAAGCAAAGCCATTCAGGCACCTGCAACGAACATGTCGGCGATGCCGCCGGCTCGGACGATGAACTGAAGAGACGTGATCGATGACAGCCATTGATGAGCTGTTATCGAAGCACCGACTACCGGTGCGTGCCGACATCGAGTGAAACGCTTGGTGCGGTAAGCCCGAATGGGGCAACCCCGCCGCGGGGGTGTACGCGGTCAAAGGCCGAGAGGCCCTTTTAGAAAACCGGAGGTTAAATCCATGGCTGACACTAAAAGTCTGACCGGCCTGACCGAAGAAGAGGCCCAAGAGTTCCACGGTATCTTCATGTCCAGCATGACCGCCTTTTTTGGTCTTGTCGTGTTCGCGCATGTGCTGGCTTGGCTCTACCGTCCTTGGCTGTAAAGGCTGAAGCGCGCGTGACCCTGACATTGCGAGCACCATTTTACTTGGTGCTCGCACTTACAGATTAAAGAAGAGAGGAATCTCAATATGCATAAGCTCTGGCAAATGATCGATCCGCGTGGTGTTCTTGTGGCAATCGCCGTGTTCTTGTTCGTTCTCGGGCTGTTGATCCACTTTATCCTGCTCAGCAGTGTGGACTTCAACTGGCTCGGCGACGGCATCCCGCCCGTCGCTCAGATCGCTTCCCAGCAGATCGGCCTCGTTTAACGGTTGAGGCAACTATCTCGGGATGGAGCCCTGGGTCACGCGTCATCGCGGGTGACCTAGGGCGGCGCGAAAAGCAGCTATTAGCTGCTTTTTTTATGCGTGAATCAGGATGATCGCGAGTCCTCTTAAAACAAGACGATCCAATAGATCAGCAGTCCCAGGACGAGCCGATAGAGGACGAAGGGCAGCATGCTCATACGCTCGATGAAGCGCAGGAAGACATGGATGGTCAGATAGGCGACGATGAACGAGAGCAAGGCGCCCAGCCACAGCTCACCCCAGGCCACCGGCTCAGGAGACGCCATGAGATCGTTGGTCTCCATGAGGCCCGCGATCAGGATGGTCGGGATCGACAGCAAGAAAGAGAAGCGTGAGGCGGCCTTGCGTGTCAGTCCGAGGAAGAGTCCAGCAGTCATGGTGATGCCGGAGCGCGAGGTGCCAGGGATGATCGCGATGGCCTGGAAGAGCCCGATCAGCAGCGCGGTTCCCCAGCCTAGGCTGTACTCGTCGCGCTCGCGCGTGCCCAGCTGATCGGCGAGCCAGAGCAGGAGCCCGAAGCCGACCGTGGTGCTGGCGATCACCAACGCCACCAGCCGGGTGTCATCGCGGATGAATTCGAGCAGGGACTTGAGTGGAAAGCCCAAGACCAAGATCGGCAAGGTTGCAAGCAGGATCATCCATCCCAGGTGTGCATTGGGATCATCGAGCGAGCGGTGGCGAATCGAGCCTCCGACAGCGAGCGCCATGTTCAGCAATTCAAGCCGGAAATAGAGCAACACTGCCGCGAGCGTGCCAAGGTGGACGGCGACATCGAAGGCCAGGCTTTGCAGCGCATAGCCGAGCAGGCTCGGCGTCAGGATCAGATGGGCCGAACTCGAGATGGGTAGGAATTCGGTGAAGCCCTGCACGGAGGCGAGCAGAAGGATCTGGACGGGGTCCATTCAGCGGGTTCCTCAACAGCGGCCAATGAAGCTGGCTAGGGGCGCGCGAGTATAAGCCTGTTAGGTTACAACTCGAAGCAGCACAGCGGCACCATCAGCTCGGCTGAACTCAGGCCACCGTGCACGCCGATCTGCTTGAACGGCTGATCGCAGAGCAGTTGTTGGTGCAGGGCGGCCCGATCGCGCGCGAGCAGACAGTAATCGCCGATCCGCTCATGCAGCCGGGGATGGGGCGGGCCATGCCCGAAGAGGCCGCGTTCGATGAGCGTGCTACTGTGCAACAGCTCGAAATCCACGCCAAGCTGATCGACGCAAAGGCGCTCGAAGCGTTTGGTCTGATCTGGGCGGATGTAGCAATAGGCCGCGCGCGGCTCGCCACAGAGCGGGATGCGCAGACAGTCGGCGAGTTCGGGTAGGTTGCCAAGCTCGAGCAGTTGGCCCGGCTGGACATCCAACTGGCCATGATCGGCGCAGAGCAACAGCAGGCTGTCGCTGCCCGCGAGGCACTGCCGCAACCAGCCGAGCGCCTGCTCGATCGCATCAAGATGAGCCAGTGCCTCGGGACTCTCGATCCCGTGTTCATGGCCGATCGTATCGAGGCCCGGCCAATATGCGTAGACGGTGGTCGGCTCCCGAGCCCGTTTCAGCGCCTTGGCGACCGCGCGAAACAACCCATCGAGTCCCTCGTAGGGCTGCAGGCTCGCCGGCCCAAGATGGGCTAGGTTGTAGTCCGAGCGCGCGATCTTGCGCGGCGACACCACCACCGATGGCCTGTGCAGGGCGGCGAACAGCGAGCGGTGGCCATAGAGTTGCCGGAGGTCGATACCCGCCTGTTTGTAGCCGCTGCCGCCGTGCCTCGGGGTGCCGGGCAGCACCGCGAGCACGGAGCCGAGTTCTCCCAGCCACATGTGCCAGCCGGTCATGCCGTGCTGTTGCGGCGCGTCGCCGGTGAGGTAGGTGGTGATCGCCGAGGCGGTAGTGGGCGGAAAGACCGAGGTCAGTGCGCCGAGTCGATGTCGCGCTAAGGGGCCGTCCGGCGCGTGCCGTTGTAGCCAATCGTCGCCGAGCCCATCGATGACCAGCAGCACGACATGCCGAGCTTTGGCGATCTCGCTCGCCGGCAGCAGCCTGGCCTCGGGATAGGGTTCGGCATCGGCGGGCTGATGCCCGCGCGCTCGGATCAGCGACTGCATCAGGTTGACGATGCTGCCGCCTTGATAGTCTGGAGAGTGCATCCAATCAGGATACGGGAGCGGTTCGGTGGCGACCAGCCTCGCGCTCCACCGCCGCATCCAATCCTCAGGCATCTAGCACCGCTCGTTATGGCGTCCTTCGATCATCGCACCGCACTGCTGCAGATCCCGACCGAGCCGGGCGTGTACCGCATGCTCGATGCCGATGGTACGCCGCTCTACATCGGCAAGGCCAAGAACCTGAAACGCCGGGTCAGCAGCTACTTTGGGCGCGCGCTCAATCGTCGCCTGCAGCTGATGGTCGCGCGGATCGCCGATATCCAGGTTACGGTGACCCGTACCGAGGGCGAGGCGCTACTGCTCGAGAGCGATCTGATCAAGACCCATCGGCCACGCTTCAATGTGCTGCTGCGCGATGACAAGAGCTATCCGTACATCTATCTCAGCATCCAGGATGCGTTCCCGCGCCTGTCGTTCTATCGCGGTCCGCGCAAGAGCAAGGGGCGCTACTTCGGGCCGTACCCGAGCGCGTGGGCGGTGCGCGAGACGCTGCACCTGCTGCAGAAGCTGTTCCCGGTGCGCCAATGCCGCGACAGCTTCTACCAAAGCCGTACCCGCGCCTGTCTGCAATATCAGATCAAGCGCTGTACCGGCCCCTGTGTCGACTTAATCAGCCCGCAAGACTATGCGGTCGATGTCGCCCACAGCATCAAGTTCCTTGAGGGGCGCACCGGCGAGGTCATCGCCGAGCTTGGCGAGCGCATGGAGCAGGCCGCAGATGCGCTGGAGTTCGAGCGCGCGGCGGTGCTGCGCGATCAGATCACGACCCTGCAGCGGATACAACAGCGCCAGTCCATCAGCGCCGATGGCGGTGACGTCGACATCATCGCTGCGGTCGAGGAGGCCGGCACCGTCTGCGTGCAGGTCTTCTTCATTCGCGCCGGACGCAATCTCGGCAACCGGGCCTTTTTCCCGCAGGTGCCGGCCTATGCCGATCAAGCGGCGGTGCTCGCGGGCTTCCTGGCGCAGTTCTATGTCGACAAGGAGATCCCGCCCGAGGTGCTGCTCAATGCCGAGCCAGACGAGGCCGAGTTCCTGACCACGGCGCTGAGCGAGCGTGCCGGACGGCGCGTGGCGCTCAAGCATCGGCTGCGCGGCGAGCGCGCGCGCTTGGTCGAGATGGCGCTCAAGAATGCCGCCTTCGCGCTGAAGACAAGACTCGGCAGCCGCGCCGGTTATACGCGCCGGCTGGAGGCGCTGCGCGATCTCCTCGACCTCGAGGCTCTGCCGCGCCGCATGGAATGCTTCGATATCAGCCATACCGGGGGTGAGCTGACGGTTGCCTCCTGTGTCGTCTTCGACGACGAGGGGCCGCGCACGTCGGACTATCGCCGCTTCAATATCGAGGGCATCACCCCGGGCGATGACTATGCGGCGCTGGAGCAGGCGCTGTTGCGGCGTTACCGGCGGGTGCGGACTGGCGAAGTCCCGTTGCCGGACCTGCTCTTCATCGACGGCGGCAAGGGCCAGCTGGGCGCGGTCGCCGGTGTGCTCGACGCGCTTGGCATCGACGGGGTCAAGCTGGTTGGCGTGTCCAAGGGGCCGGATCGCAAGGCCGGTGCTGAGCAGCTTTGGCTCGCCGAGGGGGTGGGCGAGGGCCTGGCCAAAGGCGGGGCGCCGATCGTCACCGGTGCCGACTCGCCGGCGCTACACCTGGTGCAACAGATCCGCGATGAGGCGCACCGCTTCGCGATCACCGGTCACCGCCAGCGCCGCGACAAGGCGCGCAAGACCTCGATGCTGGAAGACATCCCCGGCGTCGGTCCTAAGCGCCGGCAAAGCCTGCTGCGGGCCTTCGGCGGATTGCGTGGGCTGGTGCGCGCGGCGCCAGATGAGATTGCCCGCGTCGACGGCATCAGCCAGGCCCTGGCGCAACAGATCCACGATGCGCTGCACGCGCAGCGCGAGCGCGCCTAGCTCTCTCTGTGATACTGACTCCTCTCAGTGCTATAATCACGGGCTTTTATTGATCGCGGCGGAAGACCGCGACGCCGGCCCGCTTGGTCCGGCCGCCCAGGCATCAGTGGCGCCAATCACGGCGATGTCGCGCGCGTTTCCGCGCTTGCCGATACCGCTCGATGGCCCTTCGCCGAGCGCCTTACATCCCCCGTTTCAGGAAGTACACACGAAAGCGATGGCCGACTTCGCCAAAGAGATCCTCCCGGTCAATCTCGAAGACGAGATGCGCCAGTCCTACCTCGATTACGCGATGAGCGTGATCGTCGGCCGCGCGCTGCCGGATGTGCGCGATGGCCTCAAGCCCGTGCATCGGCGCGTGCTGTTCGCGATGAACGTGCTCGGTAACGACTGGAACAAGCCGTACAAGAAGTCGGCGCGCGTGGTCGGTGATGTCATCGGTAAATACCATCCGCATGGTGACACCGCCGTCTACGACACCATCGTGCGGATGGCGCAACCGTTTTCGATGCGCTACATGCTGATCGACGGCCAGGGCAACTTCGGCTCGGTCGACGGCGACTCCCCGGCTGCGATGCGGTATACCGAGGTGCGCATGGCGCGCATTGCGCACTCGCTGCTCGATGATCTCGACAAGGAGACAGTCGACTTCATCCCCAACTACGACGAGTCCGAGCAGGAGCCGACGGTCCTGCCGGCGCGCTTCCCGAACTTGCTGGTCAACGGTTCCTCCGGCATCGCGGTCGGCATGGCGACCAATATCCCGCCGCACAATCTCGGCGAGATCATCGACGCCTGTCTGGCGATCATCGAAGATCCCCTGGTCGAGATCGAGCGCTTGATGGAAATCGTGCCCGGCCCGGACTTCCCGACCGCCGCCAGCATCAACGGCATTCGCGGTATCCGCGAGGCCTATCGCACTGGCCGTGGTCGCATCCGGTTGCGCGCGCGCACCCATCAGGAGACCGAGTCGCGCAGCAAGCGCGAGGCGATCGTCATCACCGAGCTGCCGTATCAGGTGAATAAGGCTCGCATGCTCGAGAAGATGGCCGAGCTGGTGCGCGAGAAGAAGCTCGAGGGTATCGCCGAGCTGCGCGACGAGTCGGACAAGGACGGCATGCGCGTGGTGATCGAGATCAAGCGCGATCATTACCCCGATGTGGTGCTGAATAACCTCTATCAGCACACCAACATGCAGACCGTGTTCGGCATCAACATGGTCGCCTTGGTCGACGGTCAGCCGCGCACCTTGAATCTCAAGCAGATGCTTGAGTACTTCCTGCGCCATCGCCGCGATGTCGTCACCCGTCGCACCATCTATGAGCTGCGCAAGGCGCGCGACCGTGCCCATCTGCTGGAAGGCTACACGGTCGCGCTCGCCAACATTGATGAGGTCATCGCGCTGATCAAGGCCTCGGCCAGCCCAGCTGATGCCCGCGAAGGGCTGATGGCGCGCGATTGGGCCGCTGGCGAGGTGGCCGGGATGCTCGAGCGCGCCGGCGCCGATGAGACCCGTCCGGATGACCTCGACGCGGGGTTTGGCCTGCGCGACGATGGTCTGTATCGACTCAGCGAGCGTCAGGCGCGGGCGATCCTCGACCTGCAGTTGCAGCGCCTGACCGGGCTCGAGCAAGACAAGATCATCAAAGAGTTCGAGGCCATCCTCGAGACCATCGCCGAGCTGCTGGCGATCCTGCGTGATCCGGATCGGCTGATGCAGGTGATCCGCGAGGAGCTGACCGCGATTCGCGATCAATACGCCGATCAGCGGCGCACCGAGATCACCGAGGATCAGGCCGATATCTCGCTGTTGGACCTGATTGCGCCGGAAGACGTGGTGGTGACGCTCTCGCATGCCGGCTATGTGAAGGCACAGCCGATCGCCGAGTATCAGGCCCAGCGCCGTGGCGGCAAGGGTCGCAGCGCCTCGAACCTGAAGGACGAGGACTTCATCGACCGGCTCTTCGTTGCCAACTCGCACGACACCGTGCTCTGTTTCTCGAGTCACGGTAAGGTCTATTGGCTCAAGGTCTACGAGCTGCCACAGGCCAGCTATGGCGGGCGCGGACGACCGATCGTCAATCTGCTGCCGCTGGAGAAGGACGAGCGCATCAACGCAACCCTGCCAGTGCCGGAGTACGAGGAGGGTAGCTTCGTCTTCATGGCGACCAGTAAAGGTACGGTCAAGAAGACGCCGTTATCGGACTTTTCGCGTCCGCTGTCACGCGGCATCATTGCGATTGATCTGCACGAGGACGAACATCTGATCGGCGTCGCGGTCACCGATGGCCGTCAAGACATGATGCTGTTCAGCTCTGCCGGTAAGGCCGTGCGCTTCAACGAATCCGAGGTGCGCTCGATGGGTCGCACCGCGCATGGCGTGCGTGGTATCTCGCTCGGCGAGGGCCAGCGCGTGATCTCGCTGCTGGTAGCCGAGCCTGGTACGGTCCTCACGGTCGGCGCCAATGGTCAGGGCAAGCGCACGCCGATCGAGGAGTTCCCGACCAAGGGCCGTGGCACCAAGGGCGTGATCTCGATGCGCATCGGCGAGCGCAATGCCGAGCAGGTCGGCGCGGTGCTGGTGCGGCCCGGCGATGAGATCATGCTGATCACCGAGGCCGGTACCCTGGTGCGCACCGGCGTCGATGATATCTCGATCCTCGGTCGCAACACTTGGGGCGTGAAGCTGATCAATCTCGGCGACAACCAACGCTTGGCCGGCCTCGAGCGCATCATTGCTCTCAATGGCGACGATGACGAGGATGACGCCAGCGGAGATGGCGCTGGAGGAGACGGCTCTGGGGGCGTCGGCCCAGAAGAGACTGGTCTGGATGAGACTAAACCGGGTGACGCTGGCCCGGGTGACGCTGGTTCAGATGGCGGGGACGCCGTCGACTGAAGCGCATCCACATCTAATCGATCCAATCTAGAAAAAGGTATAGCTGATGTCTCGACCCTATAACTTCAGCGCGGGCCCGGCGATGTTGCCGGAGCCGGTGCTCCGTCAAGCCCAGGAAGAGATGCTGGACTGGAACGGGAGTGGGATGTGCGTGGCCGAGATGAGCCACCGCGGCAAGGAGTTCATGAGCATCGCCGAGCAGGCCGAGCGCGATCTGCGCGAGCTGCTGGCGGTGCCAGAGGGCTATCGGGTGCTCTTCCTGCAGGGCGGGGCCTCGAGTCAGTTCGCGATGGTGCCGATGAACCTGTCGGGGCGCACCGGCAAGGCCGATTACCTCAATACCGGGAGCTGGTCGAAGAAGGCCATCGCCGAGGCGCACCGCTTCTGCGCCGTGCACATTGCCGCCAGCACCCAGCCCGAGCGGTTCGTGCGCGCACCGACGCAGGCGGAGCTGGCGCTGTCCGAGGAGGCGGCCTATCTGCACTACACCCCGAACGAGACCATCGAGGGTGTCGAGTTCCCCTATATCCCCGAGACCTCGGCGCCGCTGGTGGCCGATATGTCCTCGACGCTGCTCTCGCGGCCGATCGATGTCGCGCGCTATGGGATGATCTACGCCGGCGCGCAGAAGAATATCGGCCCGGCCGGGCTGACGATCGTGGTCGTTCGCGAGGATCTGCTCGGCGAGCCGCTCAGTGGCACCCCGACCATGTTCGACTATCGTGTCCACGCCGACAGCGGCTCGATGTACAACACACCTCCGACCTATGGCTGGTACCTGGCTGGACTGGTGTTCCAATGGTTGAAGGATCTCGGTGGTCTCGAGGCCATGGGCGAGATCAACCGGCGCAAGGCCGAGAAGCTCTATGCCGCGATCGACGGCTCGAGTTTCTACGCCAACCCGGTCGAGCCGGCGTCGCGCTCCTGGATGAATGTGCCCTTCACATTGGCCAATCCCGAACTCGATGCTGACTTCCTTGCCGGCGCCAAGGACGCCGGCCTGCTCACGCTCAAGGGGCATCGCTCGGTCGGTGGCATGCGCGCGAGCATCTACAATGCGATGCCGGAGGCAGGCGTCGATGCGCTGATCGCGTTCATGGCCGAGTTCGAGCGGACCAAAGGGTGAGCCCAGTGTTCAAGATCCAGACGCTGAACAATATCTCCGTGGCTGGCCTCAATCGGCTGCCGCGTGAACGCTATGAGATCGCCTCTGAACTCAGCAACCCGGATGCGATCCTGGTGCGCTCGGCGAAGATGCACGATCTGCCGGTGCCCGCTCGGCTGAAGGCGGTTGGACGCGCCGGCGCGGGCGTGAACAACATCCCGGTGCCGGCCATGACCGAGCGCGGCATCGCCGTGTTCAACGCCCCGGGCGCCAACGCCAACGCGGTCAAGGAGCTGGTGCTGGCCGGGATGCTGATCGCGGCGCGCAATCTTGCGCAGGGCTGGCAGTTCGCGCGCGAACTCGAGGGCGATGATGCGGCGATCGGTAAGGCCGTGGAGACCGGCAAGAAGCAATTCGCCGGTTTCGAGCTGCCGGGCCGGACCCTGGGCGTGATCGGGCTCGGCGCGATCGGCGTGTTGGTCGCTAATGCCGCGCGGGCGCTCGGCATGAAGGTGATCGGCTATGATCCGAGCATCACCGTGCGCAGTGCCTGGAAGCTGGAGGCCGACGTCGAGCGCGCGTTGTCGATCGACGATCTGGTCTCGCGCTCGGATTTCATCAGCTTCCACGTGCCCTTGACCGACAAGACCCGTCACATGATCAACGCCGAGCGCATCCAGGAGATGCCCGATGGCGCGGTCTTACTGAACTTTTCGCGCGACGGCATCATCGACGACGATGCGGCGGTGACGGCGCTCGACGCCGGCAAGCTCTATGCGTATGTCTGCGACTTCCCGAGCAATCTGCTGAAGGGGCATCCGCGCGTGGTCGTGCTGCCGCATCTCGGTGCGTCGACCCGCGAGGCCGAGGAGAATTGCGCGGTGATGGTGGCCGATCAGGTGCGCGCCTATCTCGAGGATGGCAATATCAGCAATTCGGTGAATTTCCCCGAGATCCATCTGCCGCGCAACGACGGCCATCGGATGGTGGTGGTCAATCGCAATGTGCCCAATATGGTCGGGCAGATCTCGACCGATCTGGCCGAAGGCGGGCTCAATATCATCGATATGCTGAACCGCTCGCGGGATGATCTGGCCGTGACCCTGATCGATATCGACAAGCCTTGTCCCGACGAGATCCTGCAGCGCATCGCCGACATCGATGGCGTGCTCTCGGTGCGTGGCCTGCCTGGATTCACGCCGGCCTGAAGAGGCTGAGCCCGCCGAGCCGAGGTTCCCGCGATGAGTATGCGTTGCCTGTACCCATGACCAGTGACGAACAGCTCCAGCAGGTGCGCGCGCGCATCAACACGATCGATGCCGAGCTGTTGCGGCTGATCTCGGAGCGTGCCGCCTGTGCCCAGGATGTCGCCAAGATCAAGGACGCGCGCGGCGAGTCGGTCAAGTACTATCGGCCCGAGCGCGAGGCCGAGATCCTGCGCCGGATCAAGGCGCGCAACCCGGGGCCGCTCGATGACGAGGAGATCGCGCGGCTATTTCGCGAGATCATGTCCGCCTGCCTGGCGCTCGAGAAACCGCTCAAGGTCGGTTATCTCGGCCCCGAGGGCACCTTCACCCAGGCGGCGGCACTGAAGCATTTCGGTCACTCGGTGCATGCGCAGTCGTTCGGCGCGATCGGCGATATCTTTCGCGAGGTGGAAGCGGATGCCTGCGATTATGGCGTGGTCCCGGTCGAGAACTCGACCGAAGGCGTGGTCAATCACACCTTGGATATGTTCATGCGCTCGCTGCTGCAAATCGCCGGCGAGGTGACCCTGCGTATCCATCATCATCTGTTGTCGAAGGCGGACGAGCTGAGTGCAATCCGGCGCGTCTACTCGCACCAGCAATCGCTCGCGCAATGCCGCAGCTGGCTCGATCGCTATCTACCCAACGCCGAGCGCGTGGCCGTCAGTACCAATGCCGATGCGGCGAAGTTGGCTGCGGCGTCCGAGGAGACCGCAGCGGTGGCGAGCGAGGCGGCCGCCGAACTCTATGCGCTGCGCGTGCTGGCCCAGCGCATCGAGGATGAGCCGGGGAATACCACCCGCTTCCTGGTGATCGGGCCGGAGGATTCGCCGCCAAGCGGCCACGATAAGACCAGCATGCTGCTGTCCTGCCGCAACGAGGCGGGCGGCTTGAATCGGTTGCTGACGCCCTTCGCCAAGCAGGGCATCAGTCTGACCCGGATCGAGTCGCGGCCCTCGCGCCAAGGCGTGTGGGACTATGTCTTCTTTGTCGACGTCTGTGGTCACCGGCAATCGCCGCAGGTCGCGGCGGCCCTGGCTGAACTCAAGGAGGCGGCCAATCTGTGCAAGGTGCTCGGCTCCTATCCCGAGGCGGTGCTTTGATGACTGAACCAACCAACCGCTATCTGGCGCTCGCGGCGCCGCAGATCGGTGGGCTCAAGCCTTATCTGCCCGGTAAGCCGATCTCCGAGCTGGAACGAGAGCTTGGTATTACGGGCTCAGTGAAGTTGGCCTCGAACGAGAATCCCCTCGGCTGTGGCGAGGCGGCGCGTGCGGCCTACCTGGCCGAGGCGGGGGAACTCGGTCGCTACCCGGACGGTGGTGGGTTCGCGCTGCGCGCGGCGATCGCCGCCCATCATGGGCTCGCGGCGGAACAGGTCACGCTCGGCAATGGTTCGAACGATGTGTTGGATCAGATCGCGCGGGTGTTCCTCTATCCAGGACGCGAGTCGCTGTTCTCCGAGCATGCTTTTGCCGTCTATCCGATCGCGACGACCGCCGTGGGCGCGACCCCGTGCGTGGCGCCGGCGCGTGACTATGGGCATGATCTGGAGGCGATGGCGGCGCTGGTGAGCGAGCGCACCGGCGTGGTCTGGATCGCGAACCCGAATAATCCGACCGGTACCTGGCTCGCGGCCGACCCCTTGCGGGCCTTTCTCTCGGCGCTGCCCGAGCAGTGCATCGCGGTGATCGACGAGGCCTATTTCGATTATGTCGAGGAGCCCGAGTATCCGGATACCTCGACCTGGCTCGACCACTTTCCAAACCTGATCGTCACCCGTACCTTTGCCAAGATCCATGGTCTGGCGGCCTTGCGGGTGGGGTATGGGTTGAGCCATCCGGCGCTGGCCGAGTTGCTGAACCGGGTTCGACAGCCGTTTAACGTCAATGCGCCGGCACAGGCGGCGGCCGTTGCGGCCCTGGCCGATCGCGAGCATGTGCGCCGCTCGTTGGCACACAATCGGGCCGAATTGGCGCGCGTCTGCGACGGGCTGCGGGCGCTGGGATTGGCGCTGATCCCGTCGGTGGGCAACTTCGTGACCGTCGATCTCGGCCGTCCCGCTGGGCCGATCGATCAGGCCCTGCTGCGCGAGGGGGTCATCTGTCGTCCGGTGGCCAATTATGGCCTGCCGCAGCATCTGCGCATCAGTATTGGCCTGGCGGCCGAAAACGATCGCCTGCTCAGCGCGCTTGCCGCCGTGCTGAAGCGAACGGGTTAGCCAGGCGGCGAGTGAGATGGGCCAGCATACGGGTCCAGAATAACGGGTCCAGCATAGCGGCTGAGACGCTGTCACAGGTGATTGCTTCATGATTGAACGGCTTGCAGTGATCGGCGTCGGCCTCATCGGCGGCTCCTTGGCGCGGGCGTTGAAGTCGGCCGAGGCGGTCGGCGAGGTGATCGGCTGCGGTCGTTCGCGCGAGAATCTGGAACTCGCCCTTGAGCTGGGGGTGATCGATGGCTTCAGCTGTGATCCCGCTGAGGCGGTGCGTGATGCCGACATGGTGTTCATCGCGGTGCCCTTGGGCGCCATCGCCAAGGTCTTCGAGCGGATCCACGGGCAGTTGTCCGAGACCGCCGTGGTCACCGATGGCGGTAGCGTCAAGGGCAGCGTAGTCGCCGATGCCGAGCGGGTGTTCGGCGAGATTCCACCCTGGCTGGTGCCTGGGCATCCGATCGCCGGCACCGAGCACAGTGGCGTTGCATCCTCGTTCCCGGAGCTGTATCGCCATCGTCGGGTGATCCTGACCCCGCTGGCGCAGACCGATGCCGGTGCGCGTGCGCGGGTGCGGGCGATGTGGGAACAGGTCGGCGCCGAGGTCACCGAGATGAGTGTCGCCCATCACGATGAAGTCTTGGCGGCGACCAGTCACCTGCCGCACATGCTGGCCTTCGGGCTGGTCGATGCCTTGTCCCGGATGCGCAGCAATGACGAGATCTTTCGTTATGCCGCCGGCGGTTTCCGTGATTTCACGCGCATTGCCTCGTCGAGCCCGGAGATGTGGCGGGATATCTGTCTCGCCAATGCCGATGCCCTGAGTACGATGCTGGCGCGTTTTGGCGCTGAAATGGGGACCCTCTCCGAGACCATCCGACGCGAGGATGGCGAGGCGTTATTGCGGATCTTCGAGCGGGCGAGGGCGGCGCGTGATCGCTATGTCGATGGGGTTGGGCCCGAGGGTGATGGCACCAGGCGGTGCTGATAAAACGCCCGACTAATGGCTTAGTGACGACACTCATCCATCTGCCGTGCGACGCCTGGAAGCAGCGCGACCAGGAAGACGACGGCGAGCAGGAAGACGGCGCCGAGTACCAGGACCAGCGCGAGCTGGCTGGTGGCGATCGAGAGACCCGTGAAGATGGCGATCATCCCGAGCAGCAAGCCAGCGGCAAGCATCAGGCCCGAGAGGATGACGGCGGAACGCATGGTGCGGCAATTGAACAACATGGCCAGACTCCGATAAATTAGAGAATAATTAAATTCTAATACACCATCCGGATTTTGTCTAGATCGCGGCGTCTTTTTGCGTGCGCGTTTGCGTGCCCGATCAGGGGGCGGTCCAAGCGAGCCCGTCGCTGTAAGCGGGCGCTGCCAGAACATTGCCAGGATCGCGTTGGTCCCTTAACCTTCCCCGTTCCATGTCATCGCTACAGCCTTCTTGCATCGAGATCTCTTCATGGCGAACGATACGAATGTCACTTGGCACGATCACCGGGTCTCGCGTGAGGAGCGCGAGCGTTTGCACGGCCATCGTGGTTGTGTGATCTGGTTTACCGGCCTTAGCGGCTCGGGCAAGAGCACGATTGCCAATGTGGTGGATCATATGCTCGCGGCCCGGGGTGTGAAGAGTGCGGTGCTCGATGGCGACAATGTGCGACACGGGCTCAACGCCGGCCCTGGCATGCTCCGGGAGACCCATGGCGAGGCCTATGCCGAGCGTTTCGGGCTCGGGTTTTCCGCCATCGATCGGGAAGAAAATATTCGCCGCATCGGTGCCGTCGCGCAACTGTTCTGCGACTCCGGCACCATTGCGCTGACCGCCTTCATCAGCCCTTATCGCTTGGATCGCGATCGGGTGCGGGCGATGATGCGCGAGGGTGACTTCATCGAGGTCTTCGTCGACACCCCCCTCGCGATCTGCGAACAGCGTGATCCCAAGGGCCTGTACAAGAAGGCGCGTGCCGGGGAGATCAAGCATTTCACCGGCATCGATGATCCTTACGAGGCACCGGAAACGCCTGAACTCATCCTGCATGCGGGCAAGGGAACGCCGGAGGATCTCGCCGGCGAGGTCATCGACGACCTAATCAGGCGTGGAATCCTATCCGCCACCCGTTAACACCAACGCCCCGGGCTTTCATGATGAAGATCTGTATCGTCTCAGACAGCCATGATCGCGGCCCCATGCTCGCCACTGCGATCGCCGAGGCCAAGATGCGCGGCGCCGAATGCGTGCTGCACTGTGGCGATCTGATCGGCACCAACACCCTGCGCGCTTCGCTCAAGCTCGGGCTGCCGATTCACGTGATCCACGGCAACAACCTGGGCGATCCGGTCTCCATCTCGCGTCTGGCTTGCGAGTCCGAGGATCTGCTCCAGTACTACGGCAACGATGCGAGCCTGGAGCTCGGGGGCCGCAAGATTTTCATGACGCATTATCCTCACATCGGCCAGGCCTTTGCCCGTGCCGGCGATCACGACCTGGTCTGCTGCGGTCATAGCCACGAGCCGCTCGTGAGCCTTGAAGAGACTGTAAAAGGCGGGCAGACCTGGTTGGTCAATCCGGGCACGGTCGCGGGGCTTGGCGCGCCTGCGGCGACCTGGGCGATTGGCGATCTCGAGACGATGTGCTTCGAGATCCAGGAACTCGAGCGCTGATCAGCTCGCTGAGCTGAGCGCTGTGTACCCGCGAGAAGCGAGCCGTTTCTGTCGAGGCTGCATTGCCTTGCGGCGGCTTGACAGACGTGTTCCGCCGGGATAGCTTCTTATTGCTGTCTCGTGCATAAGCCGGACTAGCCTTCTACACAGAGAGGTCATTGATGAGCGATCAAAAGAAGACGCGCCCCAAGGTTCCCGACGGCCACAGCCGATTTTGCGTGACCCGTCAGATGCAGCCGAATGAAAAGGGCTATGTTGGATACGAGGTGATTTGGGAAAAGTTCCAGAAAGAGGTCGCCTATCAGACCCCAAAGAAACCCTGAGACGCCGCCCATGAAACATGGCGGCCGTGTGAACTGAAACGTTCGCTAGGCCGCTCGCTTACGCGATGAACATTGGATGACGGGGTCGAAACTGGCATCGGGATGCCCGATACAGGGGATCACCAAGGTATAAAACGTGAAACTGACGTTGGCGGGTGCGCAATTTGACGAGCAGCAGGCGATCTTCGTCAATGAGATCGTCGAAAGAATCAAGATCAAGCTTCAAGAAGGGGGCGTCGAGCAGGAGAAGCTAGAAGACCTCACCGCTAGCATCGCGTTGAGCATCACCGGTGTCATCGATGATGTTGCGGGGATCGAGGTTGATGGTCGCGAGGTGCATCCCTATTTGACATTCCGCACCGATGCCGACGAACTCATCCATTGCGGTGAAAACGCCAATACCTACGAGCACGTCTATGGTGCGATGCGCAAACTGTTTCCTACTCCCAGATCGGCCGGGTCGTGAGGCCGCCGGTGTCCGCGCCTCTGTCCACCTTGCCGCCTGCGATGAGTTCTTCTTCAGTCGCATCCCGCACACTTAGGATTTCAAGCTCGAACACGACCTGTCTGCCGCACATCGGATGGTTGCCATCGATGGTCAGCGTCTTTTCATCCATGCGGGTGACGAAGAAGCGCTTGGTCTCGCCCTTGTTGTTTTCCATGAGGATCTCGGTCCCGACTTCCCGGTACTCGACGGGAACGTTGTCGATCCGGTCGGTGATGACCAAGGATTCGTCGCGCGGACCGTAGAGATCCGTGCAATCGATCGGAATCCTGATCGTCTCTCCCGCCGATCGGCCATCGAGTTCGGCCATCACCTGTGGCGCTAGCACCGCGTTACGACCCTGAACATAACCCAACGGAAAGTCCACGGTCGTCAGCACGTCCTCGGTCTTCTGATCGATGACCCGATAGGTCAGCTCGACAAATTTGTCGTCCTCAATGCGTTGTGGGTTGGCCTGTTTCATCGCGTTAGAAAATCGAAGCGGCAAAGATCTTCACGTCTCCATTCTCGTAACCGAGGACCATGCGTCCCAGCCACTCGCCTTCGCGTGCTTGGCTGCGCACTCGGTAGAGGGCCGTGACATGCTCGCCACGCCTGATCAGCCCAAGAAAGTCTCTCTCCTCAACCAGGTTGCGGGCCAGCTCACTGTGCGCAAACTGTTTACCCAGCTCCACCTCATTGAGGCCAAGTAACAAGCCATACGAGAATTTCTTGATGAATTTGCCGTAAGCACCCTCATTGGAATACTTGATCAGGTCATCCCACAGGGGATGCGCGATCTCAAGTACCTCTTCGTCAGTCAGATCGTTGATATTCATTCACAGGGATTCTTGTGCAAAACGGCGTGGAGCCCGCGAAGCGAGCACCCACGCCTCCAGATGAGCCTAATCCTACGCGTCTACCAGGTGGTAACAAGGCGCCTTTTCCATGGTGTATTCACCGGTCTCGGGATCACGGCGAGACACCGTCAGCACATGCCAGTTCTCGTCGTCCACCTTCATGTGGTCGCCGCGATAGTAGTAGCCCGGCCAACGGGTCTCTTCGCGGAACAGGGTGTGTTGAAAGACAGCCTCGGCGGTCATGTGGCGGTGCTTCAGTTCCCAGGCCCGCAGCAGCTCGTGGATATTCTCTGCGGCCAGTTTCTCCAGGTCCTCTTCCATGACCTTCATCTTCTTCAAGCCGATGTTCAGCAGCTTGTCGTTGGTCATGTAGCTGACCGTGACACCGCCACAGTACTCGTCCATCAACTTTTGCAGACGGTCAAGACCCTGGCGTGGGTTGATGTAGTTCGGGTTGACCGATCCGGCCGTGATCTCATTGCGATAGACCTTGTAATGCTCCATCGGCTTGTAGATCTCTTCCTTGCGCCGGTTGATTTGCTCGTCGGAGACGACGATGCCTTCGGCCTTGCCGTCGTCGATATATTGGCAGGCGGCCTTGGCGGCAAGACGCCCCTCGGTGAAGGAGCCAGACGAGAAGGCGTGCGGTGTGCCGCCGACGGCGTCGCCGGCCCCGAACAGCCCTTCGACCGTGGTCATGCGGTTGTAGCCCCAGAAGTACTCGGGCGGTGAGACATCCTCCGGGCCCGAGCACCAGGCGCCGCAGCCGGTCGCGTGAGAGCCCATCACATAGGGCTCGGAGGTCGTCAGCTCCGGATTCTCATGCTTGGGATCGACATCGGTGGCCGCCCACAGGACGGCCTGGCCGACGGTCATCCCTAAGAAGTTGTGCCAGCCGATCTCTTCGAGATGCGGGTCTTGGAACGCCTCCATGGTCACCATGTGGATCGGGCCGCGACCGGCATTGACCTCATTGATCAACGCATGGTTGCGCAGGCAGGTCGGAATCGGGCGATGGGTTAGGTGTGACGCCTCGATGTCCAGATAGCGCTTGCCAACCATCTCCTCGAGCGCTGGGAACCACTTGGACTCGTATTCCTCACCATAGCCGTTCTGGGTGTAGGTCTTGAGGTGCAGGAAGTAGGCGCCCACGGGGCCGTAACCGTCCTTGAAGCGCGCCAGCACGATGCGGTTTTCCATCTGTGTCATCTTGGCGCCGGCGCCGATCATCAGGCCGTACGCGGAGCCGGAAGACCAAGGCGCGTACCAAACGCGGCCCGCACCCTCGCCAACCGAGCGTGGCTTGAAGATGTTAGACGCACCACCCGCACCGCAGATCACGGTCTTCGACTTGAAGACATGGTAGTTGCCGGTGCGCACATTGAAACCGACAGCGCCCGCAACGCGGTTCGGGTTGCTTTCATCCATGAGCAGATGGGTGACACAGATGCGGTTGAAGACCTTGTCGGCCGACTTTTTCGCCGCATCCGCGACGATCGGCTTATAGGACTCACCGTGAATCATGATCTGCCAGCGGCCTTCACGCTGATAGGCGCCGGTCTTCGGGTCGCGCATCAGCGGCAGACCCCATTCCTCGAACTGATGCACGGTCGAGTCGACATGACGGGCCATATCGAACAGCAGATCCTCACGGACCATGCCCATCAGGTCGATACGTGCGTAGCGGACGTGATCTTCGGGATTGTTTTCCCCGAAACGGGTTCCCATGTAGCAATTGATCGCGTACAGGCCCTGCGAGACGGCCCCGGAACGCATGATGTTTGCTTTTTCGGCGATGACGATCTTCTTGTTCTGGCCCCAATACCGGGCCTCGAACGCGGCGCCCGTGCCGCCTAGGCCAGCACCGGCGACCAGGATGTCGATGTCGTCTTCGATGATTGTCTTGAAAGCCATTAGTAACTCTCCACCCCGGCGACCATCTTTAACCCATTGGACTTGAGCGTGTGCAAGCCGCCATCATCCATGCGAATGTACTTGGGTTCGTTGAACAACAGATGGCTATCGCGCATCTCTTGGCTGGGTGCTGGCACATCGGCGAGCTTTGGAATGTGCTCCCGCCAGGGCTTGGTGGTGATCGGCGCCAGCAACTCCATGTCCTTGCGGCCGTTGCGGAAGATGATCCGCCAGGCGATGACGCCTTTTTCCTCGTCACGGCGTACCCGAACCGAGTGGCCCAAGGGGGCGAAGTCCGCGTAGCCACGCACGTCGATGGCATTTTGCGGGCAAGCCTTGACGCAGGGCAGGCACTCCCAGCACATATTGGGCTCGATGTTGTAGGCGCGCCGGGTGACGGGATCGATGTGCAGAATGTCCGAAGGACAGATATCAACACATTGGCCACAGCCATCGCAGCGGGTCATATAGACGAATGTCGGCATCTTCTATTCCTCCTCATGATTCGATGGATCGAATCAAGATCAGTAATGGGTAGGCGGCTCACTCTTGATACCAAGCCCCATGTAGGGCGGGTTGTCGCCCATGTACTCCGGGATATCCGGATACCGCTGCCTGACAGCAGGATCGGTCAGTTCGGGGAGATCGGGCAGCCTGTCCCTTGAGCCATCCGCCACGGCCATCTTTTTCTGGAACGCCGCCGCAGGCTTGTAGAACATGTGAGCAAACTTGGACCAGAAGACGGTGCTGAACAGCGTGGTGGCCGCGACGATGAAGACAAACAGGGCGAGACCGGCGAGCAAGCCACCGCCCATCGCCTCAAGGAATGACCACACCAGCGCGGACGTTGCCATGAGCAACAATGAAACGATGAACAGATCGCGGCGCTCCACCTCATACCACTGGTGGCCTTCGGCCCGCACGTCGACGCGGATCTTGAGCCAGAACCAGTAGCCGCCGACGCAGATCATCAGCGCGCCGAGGTGCCACAGCAGGGGTAAGAAGCTGAAGCCCCCACCCTCGGCGACTGGCAGACCGAAGATCAAGAGTGCGGTCGAGACCACGAAGAGGATGAAGCCATACATCATCAGCAGATGCGACTTACGCCGATCCACATTATCGAACTCGCCGGAGGCGAGCACTTCGTGGGTGAGCGTGCTGGCGGCAATGCGCATTCTCTCGGCGCTGCTGGGCTCACGCTTGGCGAGCTTCTTCAGCGCTTGTCCTTTCTCGAAGAAGTATTTGGCGCTCTTCTTATGCTTGACATCGAGCAGGGTGCCGCCGATGACCAGCAAGATCATCAGAACGACGTAGGCCTGCATCACGGCAGGGGAGATGAGAGCCGACAGCTCCGAGAACGGGTTGCTGAAAATCATTATCATTGACCTCCGATATGTGCGAGTGTGTCGCGATATAATCGTATTACGATTTAACGAAATAGCTATCGACGGAGATCAATAAAAGGCCTCGTCACGAGGCTCGCCTAAACAGGCGATCTCTCGTCGGATAACAGCCATCTCGCATCAATGGCCAGTAGCGCGTCGCTAGCTCCTTGGCCGTGATTGCTAACGGCTGCCGTCACGCGATCGATTGATAGTAGTCCATCAGAATCCGCGCGACCTCGGGGCGGGAGAACTCCGGCGGCGGGGCTTCTCCGCGACCGAGCATCTCCCGCACCTTGGTGCCCGAGAGCAGCACGAAGTCGTCCTTGCTGTGATCCGGGGCGTCGCACATCATCACGACGCGATTGAGCTTTTTCGAGTAAGCGGTGTGATCGGCGCGAAAGATCTCGATCGCGAGCGCGTCTTCCGGCACCGCCTCATCGAACACGGTCTGCGCCTCAAACGCCCCGTAGTAATCGCCGACGCCGGCATGATCGCGTCCAATAATGAAATGGGTCGCGCCCATATTCTGGCGGAAATAGGCGTGCAGCACCGCTTCGCGCGGGCCGGCGTAGAGCATGTCGAAGCCATAGCCGGTGATCATGACCGTGTTCGGCGGGAAGTAGTGTTCGGCCATCTTGCGGATCGCGGCATCGCGCACCGGGGCCGGGATGTCGCCGGGCTTGAGTTGGCCGAGCAGCATGTGGATGACGACGCCATCGGCGCTAACGGCCTCCATGGCCATCTTGCACAGCTCCTCGTGCGCGCGGTGCATCGGGTTGCGCGTCTGAAAGGCGACGACCGTGCGCCATCCGCGCTCCTGGATCTCATGGCGGATCTCGACGGCGGTGCGGAAGGTGTCCGGGAAGTCGTTCTGGAAATAGGAGAAATTCAGAACCTCGATCGGCCCCGAGAGGGCCGTTTGGCCCTGGCTGTTGAAGGTCTTCACACCGGGGTGTTCGGTATCCTGGGTGCCATAGACCTGCTGCGTCATCGCGGTCATCTGCGCGTCGGAGACCGTCTCGATGGCCGCGACGTCCATCACCGCCAGCACCGGGTTGCCCTCGACGTTGGGGTCGCGCAGGGCGATCCGTTCGGCGCCCGCGATGGCCTCTGCGGACTCGATGAGGCACAGCACCGGGACCGGGAAGAAGCGTCCTTCGACCGTGCGCATGGTCTCGGCGACACTGAGCGCGTCGGCCACGTTCATGAAGCCTTCGAGCGGGTTGAAATAGCCCGCGCCCATCATCACGGCATTTGCGGCAGCCTGGGAGCTGATCATGACCGAGGGCAGCGATTCGGCCTCATGGGTCAACTGGTGGTGGCGTTTGGGGTCGTAGACAAACCGCGGTTGAAGCTCGTCGGAGCCGATTGGCTTGATCATCAGTTGGCCTCCCATAGCATGAGGAACGTCTTGGACGGTCTGTCTAAGCCTTTGTTAAGTCGATGGAAATCGACGCAAAAACGCGCGCGACGACGGTCAATCTGATAAACTACCAAATCCCATGGGGTTTTGCCCAACGTTTCTTTTTATTCCAGGACTGTCCGTGTTTATGGCTGGCGGCGCGCGGTGCCGCCGCGAGCGCCATTCACCCGATGCCCATCATGCCGGAGGCTGCCTTGTCGAGCCCAT
This sequence comes from Halochromatium sp. NSM3, assembly GCF_059621085.1. Lineage (NCBI taxonomy): Bacteria > Pseudomonadati > Pseudomonadota > Gammaproteobacteria > Chromatiales > Chromatiaceae > Halochromatium > Halochromatium sp. NSM3. Next base: position 55,912 of record NZ_JCAQIA010000009.1, read on the forward strand.
GTCGTGCGCCGACCCTTGCGGTCGTGATTCCGACCTATAACGAAGCCGAGAATGTTCCTGTGATTGTCGAGCGTCTGCGGACTGTACTGGCGGGGATCGACTGGGAGCTGATCTTCGTCGATGACGACTCGCCGGACGAGACCGCGCGGCGTATTCGCGCCATCGCCCGCGCGCACCCGCAGGTCCGCGTGCTGCAGCGGATCGGCCGCCGGGGGCTCTCGTCGGCCTGTATCGAGGGCATGCTGGCGACCTCGGCCCCCTATGTCGCGGTGATGGATGCCGATCTGCAGCACGACGAGACGCTGTTGCCGACGATGCTGCGGCAGTTACAGACCGAGCCCTTGGAGATCGTGATCGGCAGCCGCTATGTCGCCGGTGGCGGCGTCGGCGATTGGAACGATCAGCGCGCCTCGATGAGCCGCTTCGCGACCCGCTTGGGACAGCGCCTGATCAAGGCTGACCTGAAGGACCCGATGAGCGGCTTCTTCATGCTGCGCGCCGAGGTGTTGCAAGACGATGCGCGCGAGCTGAGCGGGGTCGGCTATAAGCTCCTGCTCGACCTGTTCGCGACCCATCCCGGGCCGCTGCGTTTCCGCGAGCTGCCCTATCGGTTTCGCCCGCGCCATGCCGGGGAGAGCAAGCTCGACGAGGCTGTGGTCTGGGAATATCTGCTGATGCTGATCCAGAAATGGGTCGGCCCGATGCTGCCGGTGCGTTTCATCGCCTTTTCGTTGATCGGCGCCAGCGGTGTGCTGGTGCACATGCTGGTGCTTTGGACCAGCTTTAAGCTGGCCGATACCAGTTTCCTCGTCGGTCAGAGCGTGGCGACCTTGGTCGCGATGACGACCAATTTCTTCCTCAACAACCTCTTTACCTACCGAGACATGCGCTTGCGTGGCTGGGATCTGCTGCGCGGCTGGCTATCGTTCGTCATCGCCTGCAGCATTGGGGCGCTGGCCAATGTCGGCGTCGCCAGCTGGCTCTTCGAGGCGCATTCGTTCTGGGTGCTGTCCGCGCTGGCCGGTATCCTGGTCGGTGTGGTCTGGAACTACGCGGTGACGGCCGTCTATACCTGGAAACGGCCGAAGGCGGCCTGATACAGTTGTGTTACATTTGGCGTTCTCTTGCAACAATGATTGAACACACTGATGAGAGGTCCAACGATGCGTATCCTGCCAACCGCCTTGGTCATGATGGTCACCCTGTTCGGCTTCGCGTTCAGCTCCGCCGTTACCGCAGCCGACGAACCGGTGATGATCAAGTTCTCGCACGTCGTCGCCGAGAACACCCCAAAGGGCTTGATGGCCGAGCGTTTCAAGGAACTGGTGGCCGAGAAGACCAATGGCGAGGTCGTGGTCGAGGTCTACCCAAACTCGCAACTCTTTGGTGACGACAAGGTCTTGGAAGCCATGCTGCTCGGTGATGTGCAGATGGCGGCGCCAGCGTTGTCGAAGTTCAGCCGCTACACCGATGTGCTTGCGCTCTACGATCTCCCGTTCTTGTTCGAGGATCTGGATGCGGTCGACCGTTTCCAGCAGGGCGAGCAGGGTCAGTCGATGCTGGACAGCGTCTCGAAAAAGGGATTGATTGGCCTCGGTTATCTGCACAACGGCATGAAGCAACTGTCCTCGAGCAAGCCGCTGCGAGTGCCGGAGGACGCCGCTGGGCTCAAGTTCCGCATCATGTCCTCCGAGGTGCTCGAGGCTCAGTTCAAGGCGGTCGACGCGGCGCCGCTGAAGAAGCCCTTTTCCGAGGTCTTCACGCTGCTGCAGACGCGGGCCATCGATGGACAGGAGAACACCTGGTCGAACATCTATTCGAAGAAGTTCTTCGAGGTGCAGCCCTATATCACCGAGTCGAACCACGGGCTACTCGACTACATGGTGGTGACCTCCAAGGAATTCTGGTCTGGTCTCGGCGATGAGCAACGGACCCAGGTTGCGGAGGCGCTCGATGAGGCGCTGGCTTATGGCAACAAGATCGCGCGTGACAAGGCGATCGAAGACAAACAGAAGATCGCAGAGTCTGGACGCACCGAGATCATCGAGCTGAGCCCGGAAGAGCGTACGCAATGGGTCGAGGCGATGCAGCCAGTCTGGAAGCAGTTCGAGGATGAGATCGGTGCCGAGCTGATCGAGGCCGCTTATCAGTCGAATCAAAACTGACCCGCGTCCGCGATTGAAAGCCGTATAGGAGGCTTTCAATCGCGCTGACAGTGGCGTTCGATCGCCCAAGTCGAGCTGGCTTCGGTGCCGCGCAAGCCGCCCTTCCTCGAAAGACCAAGAGAGACCGCCCATGCTGCTTCGGCTCGTCAACAAGACCGAGGAGGCCATCATCTCGCTGCTGCTGGTGGTGATGACGCTGTTGGTATTCTATGAAGTGATCCTGCGTTTCGGCTTCGGCACCGGCATCAGCTGGGGCCAGGAGGGTACCCTGCATCTCTCCGCCTGGTTCGTGCTCTTCGGCGCCTCTTACGGCATCAAGGCTGGCTCGCACATCGGCGTCGACGCCTTCGTGCGCTTGTTCCGGCCGCTCGGGCAGCGCCTCATCACCGCGTTCGCGATCCTCTTGGCCTTGGCCTACTGTGGCCTCTTCCTCTACGGCTCCTGGATCTATCTGGAAAAGATGCACCTGATCGGCATCGAACTCGAGGATATCCCTGTCCCGGCCTGGGTCGCGCACAGTATCCTCATGATTGGCTTCGGGTTGCTATCGATTCGCCTGCTCGAGCTGCTCTATCAGGTCGTGCGTGGCTCGGCCACGAGCTTTCATCAGTCTGGCGAGGTCGAAGAGAGCATGCGCATCGCCGATGAGCTGCAAGCCGAAGCCGGGAAGGAGGAGGGAACGCGCGCATGACTACCGCAACCCTGTTCCTGCTGCTGTTCGGCTGCATGCTGCTCGGCATGCCGATCGCGATCGCACTCGGCTTCTCCAGCATCGTCACCATCCTGCTGTTCTCGAATGATTCACTGGCCTCGATCGCGCTCAAGCTGTTCGAGGCGCTCTCGGCCCATTACACGCTGCTGGCGATCCCGTTCTTCATCCTCTCGTCGCAGTTCCTGTCGACGGGTGGCGTCGCCAAGCGCCTGATCCGCTTTGCCGTCGGCATGGTCGGGCACATCAAGGGCGGGTTGGCGATGGCCTCGGTGCTGGCCTGCATGCTGTTCGCTGCGGTCTCGGGTTCATCGCCTGCGACGGTCGCCGCGATCGGCTCGATCGTCATCGTCGGCATGGTCAAATCCGGTTATCCGAAGACCTTCGCCTCCGGCGTCATCACCAATGCCGGCACCCTCGGCATCCTGATCCCGCCCTCGATCGTGATGCTGGTCTATTCGGCCGCGACCGAGGTCTCGGCCGCGAAGATGTTCATGGCCGGCTTCATCCCGGGCATCATGATGGGACTGATGCTGATGATCGCTATCTACATCGTGGCCCGCATCAAAAAGCTGCCGGCGCAGCCCTGGCCTGGCTTCCGCGAGGTCGGCGCCGCCGCCTTCAGCGCCTCCGGCGGCATCATGCTCATCGTCATCGTGCTCGGCTCCATCTATGGCGGCATCGCCAGCCCAACCGAGGCGGCGGCGGTGTCTGCGGTCTATGCCTTCCTAGTCGCGGTGATTGGCTACCGCGATATGGGCCCGCTGAAGGAGACGCCTTGGCAGCGCTCCGGCGAGGGTTTCGGCTCGGTGCTGGTGCGCAACAGCTGGCAGGTGCCGTTGGCGCTGGTACAGAGCGTTGCCCACCCCGAGGTGCGCAAGACCGTGCTCGATGCGTCCAAGGTCAGCATCATGCTGCTGTTCATCATCGCCAATGCGATGTTGTTTGCCCATGTGCTGACCACCGAGCGCATCCCGCATCAGATCGCCGAGACCATCGTCTCGCACGGCCTCGAGCCCTGGATGTTCCTGATCGTGATGAACCTGCTGCTGCTCGCGGCCGGCAACTTCATGGAACCCTCGGCGATCCTGCTGATCATGGCGCCGATCCTGTTCCCGATTGCGACCCAGCTTGGCATCGATCCGATTCACCTTGGCATCATCATGGTGGTGAACATGGAGATCGGCATGCTCACACCGCCGGTGGGGCTCAACCTGTTCGTCACCGCCGGTATCACCGGCGAATCGATCGGCTGGGTGATCAAGGCGGTGCTGCCCTGGATGCTGCTGTTGCTGTTCTTCCTCATCCTGATCACCTACATCCCGCAGATCTCGCTGTTCCTGCCCGAGTACATTGATAAGCTCCAAGGTTACAACTGACATGGCCGATCCGCTGGCAATCAACACCATCCTCTATGCGACCGATCTAGGAAAGCACATGCGGCCGGTGTTCCGCCGGGCCATCCACCTGGCGCAGATCCACCAGGGGCGCATCATCATGCTGCACGTCATGGAGCCCCTGTCTGGCACGGGTCAGGCGATTGTCGACGCTTACATGTCCTCGAAGAAGCGCGAGGAGATGCAGCATGACGGGATGAAGAAGATCCTCGAGCGCATGCGCGAGCGGATCACCAAATTCTGCGAGGACGAACTCGGCGAGGGGCCGGATTCATCGCCGTTGGTGTCCGATGTTGTCGTTCATTCCGGGCGTGCCAGCGAAGAGATTCCGCATCAGGCCGAGCAGAAGGGCGTCGATGTCATTGTGATGGGCACCTGCTCGCATGGACTGTTCGGGCGCGGCTTGCTCGGCTCGACGGCTGCCCGCGTCATCCAAATCAGCCGAGTGCCCGTGATGGTAGTCCCAAATTGTCATCAATCATTGGCGCGATGAAACTTGTGCCGTCAGGCAAGCGCTTGTGAGCGAGTTGCTCCTTCTGTCCGCAAGCGGTAATCTTGCTGCGCTGCACAAATCAGCGTAGGCCCTAATCCCGAGAACCTCGAGCCCTTCATGGTCAAAACCCGTCCCGTCTTCCTAGACCTCTGGCGCATCCGATTACCGATTCCCGGCGTCGTTTCGATCCTCCACCGCGTTAGCGGAGTGCTGATGGTGCTCGCGATTCCGGTGTTCGCGGCCCTGTTCGCGCAGGCCCTGTCGGGAAGCGCCGGGTTTGCCTCCGCCGCAGCGCTGGCGGGCAGTCCACTCGGTCAACTAGCGCTGCTGGTACTCGGCTGGTCGCTGCTCCATCACCTGCTGGCGGGGCTTCGCTATCTGGCGCTCGATCTCGGCTGGGGATTAGACCGCCCGAGCGCCCGCAAGACCGCCTGGACCACCCTCTACAGCGCGCTGGCACTGACCCTGATCGGGACGGTGGTGCTACGATGAGCCGGCGTGCCTCTGGTCTCAAGGCCTGGCTGGTGCAGCGCATCAGCGCCGTCTATCTGGCTCTGTTCGGGCTCTACCTGGCGCTCTACTTTGCGTTCGCGTCGCCGCAGGACCATGCGCAGCTGGCGGCTTGGGCGGGCTCGCCCTGGGTCGCGGTCGGCCTGCTGGTCTTCATCCCGTTGCTGCTGGCCCATGCCTGGGTCGGTATCCGCGATGTGCTGATCGATTACGTCAAGCCGCTCGGAGTGCGCGTCGGGCTGTTGTCGCTGTTCGCGCTGATGTTTCTCGCCTCTGGCCTCTGGGCGCTGCAGGCCTTGATCCTGGTACAGGTTGGTTGATTGCTATGGCCGCTGCCCGCTCGCTTCCCCATCGCCACTTCGATGCGCTGATCATCGGCGCCGGTGGTGCCGGCCTCAATGCCGCTCTGCGCTTGGCCGCCGCCGATCTGCGCGTCGCCGTGGTCTCAAAGGTGTTCCCGACCCGTTCGCACACGGTCGCCGCGCAAGGTGGCGTCAACGCCGCGCTGGCCAACGCGCTGCCCGATAATTGGCATTGGCACATGTTCGATACCGTCAAGGGCTCGGACTACCTCGGCGATCAGGACGCGATCGAGACCATGTGCCGCGAGGCGATCCCGACCGTCTATGAACTCGAACATGCCGGCGTGCCGTTCTCGCGGCTCGACAACGGACGCATCTACCAGCGTGCCTTCGGCGGCCAGAGCCAGAACTTCGGCGGCGAGCAGGCGGCGCGCACCTGCGCGGCGGCGGACCGTACCGGCCACGCCATCCTGCACACGCTCTATCAGCAAAATCTGCGCGCCAAGACCCACTTCTTCGATGAACACTTCGCCGTCGACCTGATCCGCGATGATGAAGGGGTGACCCTCGGCGCCCTGGTGCTCGACATCGAGAGCGGTGAGCCGCTGATCATCGAATCCAAGACCACGCTGCTGGCCACCGGTGGCCATGGTCAGGTCTACCGCACCTCCACCAACGCCTTCATCAACACCGGCGACGGCATGGCCATGGCGCTGCGCGTCGGGGTGCCGCTGCAGGACATGGAGTTCTACCAGTTCCACCCCACCGGCGTCGCCGGCAAGGGCATGCTGATCACCGAGGCGGCACGCGGCGAGGGCGGCTATCTGATCAACAGCGAGGGTGAGCGCTTCATGGAGCGCTACGCCCCGAATGCGCTGGATCTGGCCAGTCGCGATGTGGTTTCGCGCTCCATCGTCACCGAGATCCGCGAGGGTCGCGGCTGCGGGCCGAACAAGGATTACGTGCTGCTCAAGGTTGATCATCTCGGCACCGATGTGGTCCATCAGCGTCTGCCCGGCATCACCGACATCTGCCGCGTCTTCCTGGGCATCGACCCGGCCAAGGCGCCGATGCCGGTGTTCCCGACCGCGCACTATGCGATGGGCGGCATCCCCACCGATCGCCATGCGCGCGTGGTGGCGCCGGCCCGACATGGTCCAGAAGAGGTGGTGCCTGGGCTCTACGCGGCCGGCGAGTGCGCCTGCGTCTCGGTGCACGGCGCCAATCGGCTCGGCGGCAATTCGCTGCTCGACATCCTGGTGTTCGGCCGTGCCGCCGGCACCGACATCCTGAGCTATGTCACCGAGAACCCCCATCATCGGTCGATGCGCGATGCGCACATCGAGCCGGCGGTCGCGCGCTTGGCGCGCTGGGAGCGCCAAGGCGAGGGTGAGCGAGTCGCCGATGTGAAGGCCGAGCTGCGTCGCTTGATGGAGGACCACTGCGGGGTGTTCCGCGATCAGGCGACCATGGCCGAAGGCGTCGAGAAGCTGAAAGCCTTGCGCGAGCGCGTCGAGGGCGTGCGCCTGCGCGATCACAGCCAGACCTTCAACACCGCCCGCATCGAGGCGCTGGAACTCGATAACCTGGTCGACGTTGGCATGGCGACATTGATGTCGGCCTTGCATCGCGATGAGAGCCGCGGCGCGCATTCGCGTGTCGATTATCCGGAGCGCGACGACGAGCGTTGGATGAAGCACAGTCTTTATCAGCGCGACGGCGACCGCATGGACTACAAGCCGGTACGGACCAAACCGCTGACGGTCGACTCGTTCCCGCCCAAGCCGCGGGTGTACTGAAGCAAGATCGAGCGGCTTCCCGGCCCCTTCAGCGCTTGCCTAGACTCCGCATCAACCTGAACATCGACGCCCATGACCGCGATACGCCTTTCCGTCTACCGCTACCAGCCCGATAGTGACGCCGAGTCGAGCCCCGCCGCGTCCGACGCCAAGCCCTATATGCAGACCTTCGAGGTCGAGGCACAGCCGGGCATGATGCTGCGCGAGGCGCTGCTGGCGATCAAGGAGCAAGACGAGACCTTCGCCTTTCGCCATTCCTGTGGCGAGGGCGTCTGCGGCTCCGATGGGGTCAACGCCAACGGCACCAACTGCCTGGCCTGTATCACGCCGATCGCCGAGCTGAAACAGCCGATCCAGGTGCGCCCGCTGCCGGGGCGGCCAGTGATCCGCGATCTGGTCGTCGACATGACCCAGTTCTACGAGCAGTATCGCGCGGTCGAGCCCTATCTGATCCGCAAAGATCCGTTGCCCGAGCAAGAGATCCGCCAATCGCCCGAGGACCGCGACAAGCTCGACGGTCTCTATGAGTGCATCCTCTGCGGTTGCTGCTCGACCGCCTGCCCGTCGTTCTGGTGGAACCCGGACAAGTTCCACGGCCCAGCGGCGCTGTTGCAATCTTGGCGTTTCCTTGCCGACAGCCGCGACCAGGCGACCGAGGAGCGTTTGGATGCGCTGGAAGGCCCGTACAAACTGTTCCGCTGCCACAGCATTATGAACTGCGTCGAGGTCTGTCCGAAGGGCCTGAATCCGACCAAGGCCATCGGCAAGATCAAAGAGCTGATGCTTGAGCAATCGGTGTGAGTGATCGCGATGCGCGCGAGATCAAGCGCCTACAGTGGCAATGCCGGCGCGGAATGCTTGAGCTGGATCTCCTGCTCAACCACTTCCTGCATCATGGTTACGCCGAACTCGATGGCGATGCTCGCCGCGCCTTCGAGCGTCTACTCGGTATGCAAGATCAGATCCTGCAGGACTGGCTCATCGGCCAAGCCGTTCCCGCCGACGCCGAACTGAGTGCGCTGATCGCCCGCATTCGAGCCGCGATCCGCACTGCTCCTTAACCGCTCATCGCCCGCTAGCTAGGCTCATCATGGATGAACGGTGCCGGCGGATGCGGCAGCGGACGCCCGATGAAGTAGCCTTGGGCAAAATCGACACCAATGTCATTCAGGATCTCGAGGATAACCTCTGAGTCGACGAATTCGGCCACCACCTTTTTGCCCATGTTGTGCGCCATCTCGACGACGGCCTTGACGAAGATCCGATCTTCCACGCTCTGATCGAGATTGCGGATCATGCTGCCATCGATCTTGACGTCGTCCACGGGCAGTTCTTTGAGATAGGCGTAAGACGCAAAACCGCTGCCGAAATCATCAAGCGCGAAGTGGCAGCCAAGCGCGCGAATACTCTTCATGCGGGTAATGGCACCACCGATGTTCTCGATCGCCACCGTCTCAGTGATCTCGAGCGTCAAACGCGGCGGATCGACCCGCGCCGATTGCAACAGGCGAGCGAGGTCGGCATCGAGGCTGGTATCCGCCAACGCTTTCGCCGACAGGTTCACGGAGAGCGACAGGTGCGGGTTCGCGGCGAGCAGGCGAATAGCCTCGGCGATGACCCAGCGGTCGATGGCATTGATCAACGCGCTGCGTTCGGCGATGGGGATGAACTCATCCGGCAACGCCAGACGCCCATCGACGAGCTGCATGCGCAACAGGCCCTCGGCACGCCAGATGCGTCGCGTCGACAGCTCCATCAACGGCTGATAGTAAAGCTGGAGCCGGCTGGCGTTCAGTGCCTCGGTGATCTCGCGCCCCCACAGCACCCGTGCATTGGCCCGCGCCCGGGTCTTGTCTTGCTCGGAATAGAAGTGATAACAGCGATGCTGATGCGCCTTGGCTTGGTACATGGCCAGGTCCGCATTGGCCATGAGCGCCTCAGTGTCGGTGCCCTGCTCGGGGAAGAGGGCAATGCCGATGCTGGCCGAGACTTGATGGCGGTGCGTTCCCGCCCGTACGGTGGTGGTGCTGATCTGCTCCTGGAGCTGGTTGGAGACCCGCATGATGGCCGTCGGCTCTGTCTCGGTGAGCAGCACGGCGAACTCGTCGCCGCCGAGGCGCCCGACCTGGTCGCGCTCCCCGAGCGCGCACGCAAGCCGCGTGCCGATCCGCTTGAGCAAGCGATCGCCGATCTGATGCCCGCTGGTGTCGTTGACATCCTTGAAGTTGTCGAGGTCGATGAACAACAGCGCCCCACCGGTCCCTTGGCGTTGTGCCTGCTCGATCGCCTGGGTAAGCACATGATCGAAGCCGCGGCGATTGAGCAGCATGCTCAGGGAATCGTGATCGGCGAGCCAGCGCAGTCTGTCCTGTGCCGTCTGGCGCTCAGCCTGCATCTGCGCCATGCGCTGGTTGAGGGTGTTGGCGACCTCAATGGTTTCATCGATTTCATCGCGCAATCCAACCAGGTGGCGTGATCTGGGCAGGCGCTCGGCCAGCGCGTTGAAGCGGTTCTCCGCCAGCAGCGGCAGGAGTTGCGAGAGCTTGCGGATACGCATGACCGGGCCCTGCATGATGAACAGCAGCAGGATCTCGGCCACGAACAGGGCAAGCAGGCCGATGAGCAGGCTGTTCTGGGACAAGGTGGCGATGGTACGTCGATCATCGGTGGTGCGGTTGACGATGAAGCCGATCAACCTGTCGCTGTTCGGGTCGATGCGAAACGCCTGGTACCACTCCTGACCGAACGCGACCGACAGGGGCTCGCTGGAGCTGCTGGCGAGCAAGGACGCGGCGGGCACGGAGGCGAGCAACGGCAGCATCCGCTCAGCCTGAGTCGCGCCGAGAAACTGCAGGTGCGCATCCTCGGCGACGGTGGCGAGCACGAGATCAGCCTGGGTGATGTCCCTGAAGGCCAGCAGCAGGCTCGCCATGGTGCGGCCCAGCACCAGGCTGCCGGCCGTTTGGCCGCGCCACAACACCGGAGACGCCAAGTATTGCAGGCAGGCCTCTTGCTGGCAGAGCAACCGTTCCATCACCCGTTCCGGCTGCTCCTGGACTTCCTGCACGAACCCTGTCGGCAGCGCTTGCTCCTCCGGCGGCCAGAGTGCGACGGGCTCGCCGTGGGGGGGAATCCAGTGCACCGAGCGAATATCCCATTCCAGATCGAGCGTCGCGCCGTCGGTCTCCAACACATGCCGCAGGTGATCCTCGACATGCTGATCGCTGCTGTCGTGAGTCAGACGTGGCACGAGACTGGCCAGCCGCGACATCTGCTGATAGCGATCCGCGAGCAGGCTCGAGAAGTGCGCAACCTGACGCTGGCGGTGCTGGCCTTGATGGCGCTCGAACTGACCGATCAGGATCTCATGCGCGTAGAAGGTCAGGGAGATGATCACTGCGGCCAGGGGCAGGCTGATACCGATCAGCACCTTCCAGCGCAGACCGAGGAAAGGTCGCGGAGTCGGTGGTCGTGGGGAAGCGAGCCGATCAGCCACGCTGCTGTCCGCGCTCAGAAGCGAAAGGCGGCTTGGACGGCGAAGAGATCCCAGTGCTTGTCCTGCTCGAACAGGTTCGGGTTCTCGATCTCGGAGAGGATGAAGCTGCCGATATGCCGCTGATATTCCGTGCGCAGCATCCAGTGGCGCGAGAGATCCCAGCGCAGCCCGAGGCTCAGGATGCGCGAGGAGCCGGCGTGCTTGGGGATCAGGCCCTGGGTCAGGCGTTCGAGTGCTTGGCCATCGCGATCATCACGGTCGGCGAAGCCTTCCTCGTAGCGCAGCATCAACTCGAGCGGCTGGCGCAAGCGATAGGTCAGCTGCGCGTAATAGCCCTCCGAAGTCTGATTGAGATCTGGACGCACGGGCTGGAAATCGCGCCCCCTGAAAGGCAGCCCCATGTATTCGGTCGAGAAGCTCCAGTGCTCCGCGTTGTACTGGGCCGAGGCGATCCAATAGGTCAGATCGATCTGCGGATTCGCGCGGGTGAGCGTCCAATCCTGCTGCAACGCGATCGCCGCGCCGCTGAGTCCGAATTTGATGCGTTCGGCCGGTGAATGGAACCACAGGCTCGCGAGCCAACTGTTCTCGCGCGGCTCGATAGACCCTGGGATCTGGCCCCGCAACAAGGTCGCCTCGACGTTCTCATCGACCACCGGCCGCCCAGTCGCGAGGGTCGCCGACAGCGTCCCGAAGGGCTGGTAGAGTTCGCCGTGCAACTGGATGCCATCGGTCGCGAGCACCAGGTTGCGCACCTTATCGAAATAGACCACCTGGGGCAGGAAGATGCCCGGATGGGTGAAAGGCACATCGCGGGTCTCGTTGTAGAGGCCGAGGCGGTTCTTCAGCCGCCCGAGGCGCACGCCGGCCCGATGGTTGTCTTGCATCACCAGGTTGATATCGGCCAGGGCAAAATCGACCTTGGGCCAGCCATCGCTCATGTCGCCCGCGCGCCGCGACAGCACCTGTCCGGCAAGCAGCAGCCTTGGGCTCAAGCGCCACGAGGCGTTCAGGCCGATCTCGGTAAAATCGAGGGAGGTCTCCGGGCTGTCGCCATGAAAGCGGTTGTTACTGGTGTGGACCGCGCCCTGGCTGGCGAAGCCATGGAGCTGCAACCCGCTCGGCAACACCAGCTCTGCGGCAGCGGGACTGCTGAGCAGCAAGAGGCTGAGGAGGGCGAGCAGGGCGCGCGATCTGTCCATGGCTATTCGACCTTGACGGTCCTGACCCCGGTGGCATCCGGGCGGTCGCTGATGTAGCCGATGGCGCCCGTGGTTTTGCGCACGCGCTCGATCATCTCCTGCTCGTTGGCGACCTGCACGGGCGCCTGGCCGGTGCCGGAGAAGACCTGTCGGTCCCAGGTGCGCCTGAGCTGGTAGGGATAGACCCCGAGCGCGCTCTTGGCGAAGACTTGATGTAGGGACGCATCATCGGGTAACACGAAGACGGTCACCGGCTGCTTGTCGCCCCATTGATTGACACGCATGGTGAAGATCAGGCGGGCGCGGTTGCGATCGATGGCGACGACGCCGACATCAGGATTGACGATGATCTGCTGAGCCGAGGATATGCCCGATCGCCAGGCAACGATAGCGATCAGCCCCCAAAGCGCGAATCGGGTGAGCCGCGCGCGCCGCGTCCGAGTGTGGGTATTTGAGCAAACCATCAGGCGCACGGCGAGATCACATGAGGGCAACACAAACCCAAGAGGTGGTGATGGTCAACAGCATGAGCGGCTCTGTTCATCCGATCAACCTGGATGATCCCCTTCCGAGCATGGATGAGGACGAGGCGTCTATCCGTCCAGTCTACCTGACTGACCTCGATTGTGTGCAAGTCATCGTGCGCGTGATGACGCTCGCGTGGTTCCTGGTGACACCCTGCGCCTTTGCGCTCAGCGGCGGTCAGCCGGACAGCGAGCTGCGTTATCCCGAGGTGCTGTGGCTGCGCGGCGAGCAGATGGCAGGCTGCAGCGCGGTGAAGATCGGCCCGCAGACCCTGCTCACGGCGGCACATTGTGTTGTCGATGCCCGCTCCGGCGAACTGCGGCCGGCCTTCCAACCGGGTGGCTCGGTCAAGCTGGACAATGCCTACCGGCAGGAGAACGGCGCCGGTGCGCTCACCGCCGTCATCGCGGAGACCCGGCTGCCCGAGCGCTACCGCGAGGGGCTGGCGAAGTTCGTCGACTATCGGCGGCAGCGTCTCGCCGAACTCGGCGAGAGCGCGACGGCACTGCCGGCGGCCACCCTCGAGCAAGGACTGCGCATGCGCCATCATTTCGCCGCGCGCTATCCCGATGTCGCCATACTGCGGTTGCGAACGGCGACCCCGTCGATTCCGGCCCGCGCGGTGGATTTCACGCCGTTGCAGGCCGGCACCGAGGTTGAGCTGGTTGGCTTCGGGTGTGCCGCTCTGGGCCGCCCCCGTGCTGGCTCCAATGCGGGTTCCAACCCTGGATTCCCGGCCGTGCGGCGCTCGGCATCCTCGGCCGTGATTCGAGTCGATGCGGTTAATTTCTACACCCAAGCGGGTCAGCGCGCCGCCCGAGCGCCCTCGCTCTGCCCCGGCGACTCTGGAGGCCCCGTTCTCCACGAGGGCCGCGTGGTTGGCGTACACAGCGTCGTCTACGGGCTAAACGCCCGCCACGGGGCGCGCTCGAACATGGCCGTGAATCTGGCGCCATTGGCCGAGTGGACGGCTTGGCCTTGAGGGCGATGTCTTGAAATCCCCGCAAGGGCTCGGGAAATCCCCAGTGTCTTCAGGGATAAACGGGGATGCCGCCGCAGTTGAAGCCGTGTATCGTCATCGCCCTGTAATCTCCATCACGATCGAGCTGACTGTTATGGTTCGTGTCGCTCATAACCCTTCGATATCGACGTCGACCGTGCCCCAGGCCGAGTCCTCCGGGCTGGTTCCGCTCACCCATCACGCCATCCTCGGCCTGGTGGCGCCCTTTAGCCAGCGCGGACGCCAGGTCGACCTCGCCGCCAGTGACCGCGCTCAGCGTCGGCTGCGGTTCAAGCCGATCCAGCATCCCGATCTGCCAAGCGCTGGCGAGTCGATCACCGAGACCCTGACACTCGATACCCCCAAGCCCGAGCATTTCCGTCTTCGGCGCATCCTCAGCGATGGCACCGGCCTAAGCTCGACACTCGAGATCGAGGGCAGCGATCCCGGCATGCTGCTGGAGCAGATCGAGGCCATCGAGGTGGGTCGCCAAATCGTCGCCGTCGAGGGCATCCATATCGCGCGCGATTACCGCTTACAGCCGATCCCGGCCAGCGAGCAGCCATCCGTGCATTGGCGCTTACAGCTAGAGAGGGCCGAGGCCCTGGTCGAGGGCGTGCGCCTGAACCTGAACGCCAAGACCGGTCGCAAAATGCCAGCCGATTTCGAGCTGCGCGCCGAGAATGACCAGCGCCTGCGCGTGCCGGCCGATCTGTTCGCCGTCCTGGACTGGGAATGGCGCCCGATGCGGGCGCTGGGTCGATTTTGGCGCGGCAGCGTGCGCATCGCCGCCGACGAGCCGGAGCGCACGCGCGATAGCGAGGCCAAGCTGGCTCAGGCGGTGTCGCATCTCGCCAAGACCTTGCGCAGCGACCCGGGTGAATTCCATGCCCGCTGGCAATCCGCGCGCTGGCGGGTCACCTTTCAGCGCGCGATCCCGCTGTTGATCGGCCTCGGCCTGCTTGGCACCGCGCCGCTGATCCAACTGTTCTCGCTCATGGACGTGTCCTTGGTGAGGATGTTCATGTTTCAGGGTCCGCCGCTGCTGATGGTCGGCATTTTCGCGATGCGCGAGCTGCCAGTGATCGAGATTCCGCCCATGCCGCGACGCCTCATCGGGCGTGAGTGGATCGTCGATGAGAGCAAAGGGCGCATGGGCCATCGTGCCGCTCTATCGGATCACCCGACAGACTCGACGATACCCCCCAGAGATCAGGGGGCTTCAGGTCCGGGAGTCAGCGCGAACGACGATCCATCGATGCGGGGCGCCGAGGCCGGATGAATATCCCGCCGGTTTCCATCGCCGCCGCCAAGCAGGCACTGATCGAACAATACACTGACCCCGTCCTGCGGCATCGCGCCTCGATGCTCTGGGGCACGCGTGGCGTTGGAAAGTCTTCGATCGTGCGCCAGGTCGCCGCGCACTTCGGCGTACCGCTGATCGACTTGCGTCTGACCACCATCGAGCCGGTCGACATCCGGGGCGCGATCTACGCCGATGACAGCCAGGGCAAGACGGTCTGGTTCCCGCCCGAGTTCCTGCCGACCACCGATCAGCCCGAGGGCATCCTGTTCCTCGACGAACTCACGGCGGCTGATCAGCGGCTGCAGATCTCGGCCTATTCGCTGATCCTCGACCGGCGTGTCGGTTACTACCGGCTGCCGGACGGCTGGCAGGTGATTGCGGCTGGCAACGCCAGCTTCCACGGCGCGGTCAGCCACGACATGGGCACGGCGCTCGCAGACCGGATGTTCCACTTCAACGTCCAGACCGTGATCGATGCCTTCCTCGGCCATGCGGTCACGCGCGGGTTCGCGCCCGAGGTGATGGCCTATCTCAAGGTGCGCCCGGACAAGCTCGACGACACCCAGACCCAGCTCGCCAACGATCACCTGATCGGCGCCAGCCCGCGTGGGTGGGAAGACATCTCCAACATCATCCGCTCCGGGCTCTCGGAGCAGGCCAAGCGGGTCTTCGTGCAGGGGCGCATCGGTGCCGCCAATGCCGCTGAGTTCTTCGGCGTGCTCAAGGAGATCCAGGCCGGGGTCGATGTGATGGCCCTGCTCGCAGCCGAGCCCGGCGAGGCCACCGCTGCCTTGCTACCGACCAACCTCGATGCGCTCTACGGCATGATCTACGCGCTCTTGGCTGCCGCCAGCGACCGCGAGCGCATGGCGCGTGCGCTCGCGATCATCGAGCAACTGCCCGATGCCCCAGCGCGCGAGCCGCTGCCGATCCGCGAGGCGCAGACCTTGGCGATGGAGCTGCTGCTGGAGCGGGCGCTTGAAACGGGCCTCGAAGGCGTGGTGCTCGACAGCCCCGCCTATCGGCGCTACAGCGAACAGCGTGCCGAGTCCGGCCTCGGCTGAGGTCGCGGCACACACAGCTCGATGCAGTCCCTCTACACCCATCGCGGCACGCGCGCGATCCAAAAGCTGGTCGAGTACGCGCCCTCGACCGGTGGGCTCGCACTCTGGATTCGCCACCACGATGTGGATGCGCTGCCGGGGCTTGTGATCCACGCCGGCCTACGGGCTGCGGTTGGGCCAAACCCTGCCAAGCCTATTCAAGCTGGTTCGCGAGAAAGTTCCTCAGATGGTAGACAACTGCCTCCCGAAGGCAGTGCACTACCCACCATTCAAGCCGAGTCTGATCGCGAGCTTGGCGACCCTAGGACGCGGTCGCTGGCAAGCACCGCCAATGATGGTCGCAGCATCTTCTATACACCGGCCTTCGAGGCGCTGACCCTACCGCAGCAGATCGGCGAGGTCGCCCATCAGGTACTGCATGTAGCATTACAGCACGCGCAGCGGGCGAGGGCGCTCGAGCGCCTGCTCGGCGAGGTCGACCCGGCGCTGTTAAACCTCTGCGCCGACGCCATCGTCAACAGCACCCTTGGCCATCTCGCTTGGCTCGAGCTGCCGAGCACGGCCGTGACCTTGGAAGGCCTGCTCGCCAGCACCCTGCATCGTGACCAGAGCCCAGCGGCCGCGCTGCTGGAATGGGATCTCGAACGCCTCTACCGCGCCATCGATGACCGTCGCCCGCGCTTGCTTGCTGGCAGCGGCGATCAGGCTCGCACCAATCCAAAGCGAGACGGCAACAGCGGGCAGCACAGTAGCCGCGCGGGTCGCGATGCCGTGCAGAAGGCGCGAGGATCAGCGCAGCAGGCCATGCAGCGGCCGGTCCAGCAGGACATGCAGCAACGGGGACGGCAAACAACGCAGCCGTCAGCACCACAAACAACGCAGCAGCCCGAGACCGATCGTCACGCTTCCTGCGAGGACGGCGCCCGCGCCAGCCGGGCGCGCTGGCTCGGCGCCGAGACGCCCCGCGACCTGCTCCCGGCCAACGATGACCTGCGCCCAGAGCAAGAGGCCGAGCAGGCGCGCGAATGGCGCGAGCGGCTAATCCGCGCCCATGCCGGCGATGGCGGCCACTCGATGCTGCGCGAGCTGATCGCCGATCTACCCAAGGTGCGCACGCCTTGGGAGCATCTACTGCGCACGCTGCTCACCCGTGGACTAGCGCGCACGCCTGATCAATCCTGGTCACGTCCCGCGCGCTCTTACCTAGCTAACCAAGGCCGCACCCCCAGCGGTCGGCGGCTCCCCTGGGAGCCAGGCCGCACCGCTTCGCGTGCGGTGCCGCGCTTGGTGGTCATGGTCGACCTCTCCGGCTCGATCGACCCGCCGCTGCTCGAGCGATTCGCTCGTGAAATCGAGGCCATCAGCCGCCGCCTCGAGGCTGATCTGACCATCGTCGCCGGTGATGAACGCGTCAGCGGCGTCGCCCAGTTCGAGCCCGGCCGCTCCAATCTGCGCGAGCTTGCCTTCGAGGGCGGTGGCGGCACCGACTTCAGCCCGCTGCTGCGCGAGGCTGAGCGACACGCCCCCGACATTGCCGTCTTCCTCACCGATCTCGACGGCCCCGCCGAGTACAAGCCCAGCTATCCGGTGATCTGGGCCGTGCCCGTGATCAATGCGAATGCCCGCCACCCCTTCGGTCGCAAGCTGGTTCTGGAGTAAGCTCCGCATCCGCCCGTGATGGGCAAGCCTCTCACCCAGAGGTCGATGTTGCGCAGGAAACCCGCGTTCGATGAAGCTGACCCTCGCCCGGCTCGAAAGCCTTCTCCTCACCGCCTGCGATGATCTGCCGGCAGCATGGACGCTAGTGAGTACAAGGAATACATCTTCGGCATGCTGTTCCTGAAGCGCGCCAGCGATCTGTTCGAACAGCGTCAGGATGAACTGCGCCGTGAGCTGGCCGCACGGGGCATGAGCGAGGCCGACATCCAAGGCGTGCTCACTGATCCGGACAACTACTCCGGCAAGTACTTCTATGTCCGGCAGAAAGTCGTTGAGAACGGGGAGAAGAAGACCGTCCCGCAGCCGGCGCTGAAGCACGTCAAGGAGAACGTCGGCAGCACCCTGAACAAGGCGCTGGAGGCCATCGAGGTCACCCCTCCTGTGCTGACTCCCGCAGCAGACCCCGTGACCAGTCCGCGACGAAGTCCTCGATCGATTCGATGAAATCCGGATCCTGCTCGCTGCGGTTGATGGTGCAGTGGATCAGGGTGCCCCCACAGGCAATAGATTTCCCCTGCATCCTGCGTATGCGTTTCGGACCACTGCAGTACGCGGTCGATCGAGTCGCACAGTTCGGCGAGTCTTGGCCCGGTGATCCGATCCTGAAGTTGGTCGGGGCTGAGGGTGCAGGGGGCAGTCGCGAAAAATTCCATCCCAGTACGTCCAGTGATGTTTAAGAGGAGATTACCTTAATCAATAAAACGTTGTTTTTGTTAACAGCGCTTACCCCTTTGCGCTCCGCTAATATTAGAATGTCACCACATTCCCCTGAGGCTAGACGAACAACACGCCCATGAAAGACCCTGCTGTGCACCACGATGCCGAGATTGGCCGGACCGAGGTCAAAGAGACCACCTGCTACATGTGCGCCTGTCGCTGCGGTATCCGCGTGCATCTGCGCGATGGGCAGGTCCGCTACATCGAGGGCAATCCGAACCATCCGCTGAACAAGGGCGTGCTCTGTGCCAAAGGCTCGTCCGGCATCATGAAGCAGGTCTCGCCGGCGCGCCTGACCAAGCCGCTGAAGCGCAAGGCCAATGCCAAGCGCGGCGAGTCGAAGTTCGAGGAGATCTCCTGGGACGAGGCGCTGACCATGCTCAGCGAGCGGCTCGGCAAACTGCGCGCCGAGGATCCGAAGAAGTTCGCGCTGTTTACCGGCCGCGATCAGATGCAGGCTCTCACCGGGATGTTCGCGAAGCAGTTTGGCACCCCGAACTATGCCGCGCACGGTGGCTTCTGCTCGGTCAACATGGCCACCGGCATGATCTACTCGATCGGCGGCTCGTTCTGGGAGTTCGGCGGGCCGGATCTCGACCACGCCAAGCTCTTCATCATGATCGGCACGGCCGAGGATCACCACTCGAACCCGCTGAAAATCGCGCTCTCCAAGTTCAAGCGCGAGGGCGGGCGCTTCATCGCGATCAACCCGGTACGCTCGGGCTATGGTGCCATCGCCGATGAATGGGTGCCGATCAAGCCCGGCACCGATGGCGCGCTCTTCATGGCCCTGACCCATGAGATCATCAAACTCGGCCTCTACGACCGCGACTTCCTGATCCAGTACACCAATGCCGCCGAACTGGTCATCGACGACCCGGCGCGTGACGATCACGGCATGTTCTATCGCGACGAGAGCGTCGAGGTGACCCGCGGCTGCACCGATCCGCAAGACAAGTTCTGGTGGGATCGCAACCAGGGCGAGGTGCTGACCCACGCCGAGGGCGCCGATCCGCGCATGCTCGGCAGCTTCACGATGAAGGACGGCACGCCGGTCAAGACCTCGTTCCAGCTCCTCATGGAGCGGGTCGAGTCCTACACGCCGAGTTGGGCCGAGGGCATTACCGGTATCCCGGCCGCGACCATTCGCCGCCTCGCGCACGAGATGGGCGTGATGGCCCGCGATCATAAGATCGAGTTGCCGATCAGCTGGACCGACGCCTGGGACAAGGAGCACGACACGGTCACCGGTAACCCGGTCGCCTTCCATGCGATGCGCGGCCTCGCGGCACACTCGAACGGCTTCCAGACCATCCGCGCGCTGAGCATCCTGATGACCGTGCTCGGCACCATCGATCGCCCCGGCGGCTTCCGGCACAAGGCGCCGTTCCCGAAGCCGATCCCGCCCTGCCCGAAGCCACCGAACAGCCCGGACGCGGTGCAGCCGAACACCCCGCTCGACGGTCTGCCGCTGGGCTGGCCGGCGAAGCCCGAGGATCTGTTCGTCGACGATGACGGCGAGCCGGTGCGCATCGACAAGGCCTTCTCCTGGGAATATCCGCTCGCGGCCCATGGTCTGATGCACAACGTCATCACCAATGCCTGGCGCGGCGACCCCTATCCGATCGACACCCTGTTCCTGTTCATGGCCAACATGGCCTGGAACTCGGCGATGAACACGGTCGCGACGCGCGAGATGCTGGCCGATCAGCACGAGAACGGTGAGTACAAGATCCCGTTCCTGGTCGTCTGCGATACCTTCGCCTCGGAGACCGTCGCCTTCGCCGATCTGGTGCTGCCCGACACCACCTATCTGGAGCGCCATGATGTGCTCTCGATGCTGGATCGGCCGATCTCGGAGTTCGATGGCCCGGTCGACTCGGTGCGCCTGCCGGTGCTGCCGCCGAAGGGCGACAGCCGGCCGTTCCAGGATGTCCTGATCGAACTCGGCGCGCGCATCGGCTTACCGGCGTTCACCAACCAGGACGGCACGGCGAAGTACAAGAACTATCCCGACTTCGTCGTCAACTACGAGACCTCGCCGGGCTCCGGGATCGGTTTCCTCGCCGGTTGGCGCGGCAAGTTCGGCGACAAGTACCTCAAGGGCGAGCCCAACCCGCAGCAGTGGGAGCAGTATGCCGCCAATGGCTGCGTCTTCCATCACGAGCTGCCGCGCAGCTATCAGTTCATGCGTAACTGGAACAAGGGCTACCTGCACTGGGCGCGGGCGCATGGACTGACGCGCTGGGCCGAGCCGATCACCCTGCATATCTACTCCGAGGTCTTGCAGCGCTTCCGCGCCGCCGCCCAGGGTAAGTGGCCCGGGCGTCAACCGCCGGAGCGTTACCGCGAGCGTATCGAGACCTACTTCGATCCGCTGCCGTTCTACTACGAGCCGCTGGAGACCCAGCGCATCGACAAGAAGCGCTTTCCGCTCAATGCGCTGACCCAGCGGCCGATGGCGATGTATCACAGCTGGGACAGTCAGAACGCCTGGCTGCGCCAGATCCACAGCCACAACTATCTGTTCGTGAATCCACAGATGGCGCTGGTGCATGGCATCGAGGATGGCGACTGGATCTGGGTCGAGTCACATCTCGGCCGCGTCAAGTGCATGTGCCGCTTCTCGGAGGCGGTCGAGCCGGGCACGGTGTGGACCTGGAACGCGATCGGCAAGAGTGCCGGCGCCTGGGGGCTGAGCGCGAAGGCCGACGAATCGCAGAAGGGCTTCCTTCTCAATCACCTCATCGGCGAAGAGCTGCCGCTGACCACGGCCGACGGCGGGCAACATCTGTCCAATTCCGACCCGCTCACCGGCCAGGCGGCCTGGTATGACGTGCGCGTGCGCATCGAGAAGGTCGAGCAGCAGGAGGGGCAGGCCTGCGAGCCCCAGTTCGCGCCGATGAAGCCCTTGCCGGGTCAGCTCAACCGCCCCCGGCAGCGTTGGCAGGCCTATGTCGCTGGCCTGTTCGGCCGCAAGTGAGGTTGGCATCGACGCGGCCTTTCGACCGCCGCGCCGGCGCGACGCCGACAAGACAGGCCGGCTGCGCGCCCGTTCCGAATCAGGAGCGGGCGCGGACCGGCGACCATCAAGCCTCCGGGCCAGAATTACCCGCGATAGATCCATGACCCAACTCGCCCTCGTCATCGATTTGAACGTCTGCGTTGGCTGCCATGCCTGCGTGACCTCCTGCAAGCAATGGAACACCTCTGGTTGGGCCGGCCCGATGGTGGATGAGAACGCCTACGACGCCAACCCGACCGGCACCTTCTTCAACCGGGTGCAGACCTATGAGGTGGGCAGCTTCCCAAGCACCGAGACGGTGCATTTCCCGAAGAGCTGTCTGCACTGCGAAGACCCGCCTTGCGTCCCGGTCTGCCCCACAGGGGCGTCCTACAAGCGCCAGGACAACGGCGTGGTGCTGGTCGACTACGACAAGTGCATCGGCTGCAAATACTGCTCCTGGGCCTGCCCCTATGGGGTACGTGAGCTCGACGAGCAGCAGAAGGTGATGAAGAAATGCACGCTGTGCATCGATCGCATCACGGATCAGACCCTGCCCGAGGCCGAGCGGAAGCCGGCCTGTGTCATCGCCTGCCCGACCAACGCGCGGCTCTACGGTGATGTGCATGATCCGGAGTCGGAGGCCTCGGTCGCGATCCGCGAGCGGGGCGGCTATGCGCTGATGCCGGAGTGGGGAACCAAGCCCGCGAATCATTATCTTCCGCGGCAAAAGAACCACATGCATGTCACTGAAGAAGACCTGCAGCGCTCCAATAACCCGCTCACCAAGGAAGACATCACCGTTTACTCCGGGGAAGAGACGCTCGACGACGTCTCTTGGTAGGCCGAGCGCGCTTTACGCAACCTGAAACGCGATATCAGAACCATGCATCCAGCCTTCTCAGTTATCTTCCTAACCACGCTCATCGGCGCCGGGCAAGGACTGTTCCTCGCCCTGTTCACCGGTCAGCTGTATTCGACCATTCACCTCGTTGAAGCCCAGCCGGCCTCGTTCTATGCGCTCGGCAGCGCGCTGTCGCTGGCGTTGCTGATTGGCGGTCTCGCGGCCTCGTTCTTCCATCTCGGGCGCCCCGAGCGGGCCTGGCGGGCTGCGGCCATGTGGCGCACCTCCTGGCTCTCGCGCGAGGTCATCGTCCTGCCTCTGATGATGGGGATCGTCTTTCTCTACGGGGTGTTCCATTGGGCCGGCTGGACGCAGCCGCTGATCGTCCTCGGCGATGGCGCCTTGCCGCTCGACCCCACCTTCGTGCTCGGCCTGCTTGGCGTGTTAGTGGCGCTGGCGCTCTTCGTCAGTACCGGCATGATCTACGCGAGCGTCAAGTTTCTGCAGGAGTGGAGTACACCCTATACGATCGGGAACTTCATCTTCCTTGGGACTGCCTCGGGGTTCATGCTGGCTGCGGCCTATTCAGCGCTGCTTGACAACGAGCTGGTTGGCTTCTTTGGCACTTGGGCCGTGATTGCGACGCTCCTCGGGTTGGCAACGCGCTTGGCCTCGCTGCTGCGCAATGCGTCGCTCAAGCATAAGAGCAGTTTGCAGACCGCGATTGGCGTTTGGCATCCGCGCATCGAGCAGATCTCGCAAGGCTTCTCGGCCGATTCATTCAATACCCGAGAGTTCTTCCACCATCGGAATCCAGCGACCCTGAAGCTGATCCGCAACGCCTTTCTGGTGCTGGTGTTCCCGATACCGGTGGCGCTGGTAATCTTGGCCTATGCGATGGAGTCGGCCACCCTGCCCATCGTCGCCTTCGCGATCCAGTATGTCGGCCTGCTTGCCGAGCGCTGGTATTTCTTCGCCGAGGCCGAGCATCCGCAGAATCTCTACTACCAGCGCATCTCTTGATGGGTCGATGGGGCCTGAGCGACTCCATGCTCAGGCCTTGTCGATGGCTGATGGGTTTTGGCAGCTAGTAACTGTGGCTTGAAATCTACACTTAACGCCGCTAATCTACTGTTATGGAGAAGCGGTTAGTCAAAATTGGTGAGGCAGCCAGCCTGCTCGGGACCTCGCCGGCCCAGCTGCGCAAGTGGGAGGCGACGGGTGAGTTGTTGCCGGCTCGCAAGACCAAGGGTGGAACCCGCTACTACAACACCGCCGAGCTGCTTGGGCTGAGCAACGAGGGGGCGCCCACCATCGGCTACGCCCGTGTGAGCAGCCATCACCAGAAAGACGACCTCGTGCGCCAAGCCGAGCTGTTGGAGGCGTACTGCAACGCCAAGGGGTGGCGCTTCGAGATCATCTCGGACTTGGGCTCCGGGATGAACGATCAGAAAAAGGGGCTGCAACGCTTGCTGGAGATGATCCTCAAGCGCCAAATCCGACGCCTGGTGCTCCTGCACAAAGACCGGCTGCTGCGTTTCGGAGCGGAGCTGGTCTTCGCGCTCTGCGAGATTCAGAACATCGAGATCGTGATCATCAACAAGGGCCAAGAGGCGCGCTTTGAAGAGGAACTGGCGCAGGACCTGTTGGAGTTGATCACGGTGTTCTCGGCCCGGCTCTACGGCAGCCGCAGCCCCAAGAACACGCAACTGCTCAAGCAGCTCCAAGACGCGGGTGATGCGCTCGCCGAGGAGCACGGCCTGTATGAGGTGCGCGATGGCCGCACGGGCGATTAAGCGCCTCTCGTTGGCGCTGAACACCGGCAAGCGCGCGATCCTGCAGCGCGTTGCAGCCGACTATGCCGCCGAGAAGCAGCACTGGCTTGAGGTATTCCAGGCGGACATCACCTTGCTGGCCGCGCCCGAGAAGGTCCGCGACCAGGCACGCAAAGACCAGCATGAGAGCGTGCTGCCCTCAACCGTCTGGGCCATGGCGCTCAAAGACGCCGCCGAGACAATGGACCGGTATTGGTCCGCGCTGTTTGTCGATGTGCGGCGGCTGATCACGAGGAACACCCACCTTAGCGACGAGCAGAAGCGCTACGCCTATACCATCCTGAATGAGTATCGGGCACTCGCCGCGCTACTCGCCGACCAAGACGTCAGCGACAAGGCGCTGAACGAGGCGCAACGCCATCAGGCACGCTACTACCTCAAGCGCATCATCACGCGCAAACAGGGCGCCTTACCTTGTGGGAAGCTCGCGCGCTCATTCGCGCTCGACAAGTGCAGCTACGGGATCGCGCTCGTGAACGGCAAGCAAGTGCTGTGGCTGAGCAAAGCGCTCTGCGGCCAGAAGCTCTGGATTCCGCTCAAGGGCTTCACGGAGCTGAGTCGCCCCAGCTGTCGGCTCGACAAGGACGGCCTGCGCAGGCGCGCCATGCCCAACGTGCGTGTGGTCCTGATCGATGACCACCTGGAGTTGCATTACACGGCACAGGTCAAGCGCCCGGAGCCGACCACGGGCGAGAGGCTCGCCGTGGATTTCGGGTACACCGAGGTGTTCGTGGACAACCAGGGGCGCCACTATGGCGAGGGATTTGGCGAGCGCATGAGCGCGGCCACCGACCAGCGCGATGACAAGGGCCGCAAACGCGGCAAGCTCCGAGCGCTGGCCGAGAAGTATCAGGCGCAGGGCAAGCGCACGAAGGCCCGCCGCATTCGCCGCTACAACCTGGGCCACAAGAAACAGCACGCGCAGCGCGAACGCCAACAGCAGACGATCGCGCATCAGATCAACACCGCGCTCCATGAGGTGACCCAGAACACCGATGTCCTGGTGTCCGAGAATCTGAGCGCATCGTTCCGTTACGGGGCAGGCAAACGCTGGAATCGACGCTTGTCCGCATGGGTTCGGGGCGTTCTGCAAGAGCGCACCGCATTCAAGGTGTTGGCCGGATGTTCCGGTCATCAGCAGGTCAACCCGGCCTACACGAGTCAAACGTGTCCGAGGTGCGGTTTCGTGCATGCGCACAACCGCCATCGAGACCGGTTCCAGTGCAGCCATTGTGGCTTCGCGGCTCATGCAGACCGGGTGGCCGCAACGAATCTGCTCGCCAGGGTCGATGATCACGAGATCACGCTGTACACGCCTTATCAGCGCGTCAAGGCGATCCTGGAGGAGCGGTTCCATCGCCGTCAGGAAAGCGAAGGGCCAGCGCTCACGCACGGGCCTAGCGGACCCCTCGCGGCAGGACTTGAGATACCGCACGAGCAGGCGCAAGCCACATGAACTCGACGGTCACTCCAAGAGCGAAAAAAGCGCAGGTCTGTGCAGATTAGCGCAGACCTGAATGAGGGGTTAGTGGTGCGAGCTGAACATCAATTTGAACATCTTCAAGTTGATGACGATGAATCGCCAAAACTGCCACAGCAGGCTGGTGCGCATATAGCGCGTGAAGCCCGTCGGGACCGGCGGGTAATAGGCCTGCTGATAGGGCTCTTTGTTCTTCGGCTTGACCGAGGCGGAAGCCGCGCTCGTGGTTGCTTCGTTGCTCATCAGGATGTCTCGCTGTTGATGGTGATGGGCATATCGGACCGGGAAGGGCGCTTAGTGCGGCAGTAGCGACCAGCCCGGTTTCATCTTCGCCTGATAGATGAAGACATGATGCAGGATGTACTTCATCCAATGTCCGGCGAGGCCGATCTCGCCGAAGGTCAGGTTCATGTCGCGACCGTACTCGGGATAGGTCTCGTAGTCGGGCACCACCGGGAACACGGTCATGGTGGCGGCCGAGCCCTTGAAGAGATCCATGCCGGTCGAGGCCACGCACGCAGCGCCGGTTTCGGCCATCGAGGCGGTATGAGTGGGTTCCGGGGCGCCGCCGAGCATGTCGCGAATGCTCTCGGCGACCGCCTTGCCCATGGTCGCCGAGGGCATGCCGGTGCGCGGTGGTGCTGGGTTGATCGGGGTATCGTTCGCGCTCTTCATCGGCTTACTGATCAAATGTGGTGGCGCGAAGGCGATGCCGATCGCAAACAGATTCTTGTGGCGCGGGTTCTGATAGGTCTTTGGCCAATCGTCCTTGTGCCATTCCTCGTAGGGCTTCGGGGTGTAGTCGCCATCGACCTTCATGAAGCCATTGGGCGCGAACAGCTCGCTGGTGATGTCGCCGCCGTCCTTGCCATAGGCCTTCATCGGTTGGCCGGCGAAGGGTGGGATGAGCATCGCGAAGTCGAACTCCAGCGTGTGCTCGCTGCCGTCGAGGATTTCGTAGTGGATCTTGCCGGGCTCGATGCGCTTGACCGCAGCACGCACGATCCACTCCATGCCGCGCTCGACCATCAGTGACTCGGCGAATACCTTGCCGTTGGTGATGTAGCCGCCGCGCTTGATATGCACGCCGCCCATGCCGAAGTCGCCGAGTTCGTACTCGTTGCTAATCCAGATCATGCGCGCCTTGTCGCGGATCTTCTCCTTCCGGAACATGTGCTCGATGTTATAGATGTATTCAAAAGCGGCGCCCTGACAGGTGCACATGCCGTGGCCGGTGCCGATGACGAAGGTGCGGGTCTCGCCGCGTTTCATCGCCGCGATGTTGGCCTGTAGCTCTTCATTGGCATGCAGCGCATGGCCCGGGGTGCAGACCGAGGTGGTGTAGCCCTCGTCTGGACCGAGCCCTGGCGTGGCGCCGAAGTTGAGCTTGGGGCCGGTCGCGTTGACCAGATAATCGTAAGTGAGGGTCTCGCTCTGACCGGCGCGCGCGGCCTCGGTGTATTCGAGGGTCACATAGGGCTGATCGGCGGCATCGCCGCCCTCGGGGTGGATCGAGAGGGCCTTGGCTTGCTTGAAGACGACGCCGAGCTTGTCGTAGACCGGTGCGAGCGGGAAGGTGACCTGGCTCTCGGTCATTTCACCGACGCCGACCCAGATGTTCGATGGGATCCAGTTCCATGTGTCGTTCGGCGAGACGACGACGATCTCATGCTCCTGGCCGACCCATTTGCCAAGCCAGCGTGCGGTGGTATGGCCTGAGATGCCCGCGCCAAGGATGACGATGCGTGACATTGATGTAACCTCCAGTGGTTGGTTTTTTCGATTCGAGCCTAGCAGCGCGAATCGGCTCGTGAAAGCGGTCTAGGTCAAGGATTGGATGGCGCCGCGCTGCTCGCGGCAGGGCGCTCAGGCGTGGCTTCGAGCACGCTGGGGCGGGTTGGATAGGCCAGTGGCGGCCTCGCCTCGGAGAGCCAGCGCGTCAGGCTGGATTCGCCCGCTGGCCATTGGCCTTTGCCGACGTTGGTCGGCGCTGATCCCTCGAAGAGCAGATAGCCGTACTTGCCGTAGTGGGGGAGCTTGCGCGCCAGGCCGATGACCGCCTCGGCGCTGTCGGCGCCGATCCAGCCCAAGGGCCGCGAGCCGCGACCTGTGCTGATCACCGGTATCCGATCCGCGTGATCGGTATCGAGCAGCCTGATGTGGCGCCGTGCGGGATCGAGCGCGAACGAGCCTTGCTCGGCTCCGATCGCGGCCAGCGTGGGGAGCCATCGGTTGCTCCAGCCCAGCAGCCAAATTGCCCGATCCGAAGGTAAGTCATCGCGCTCGGTGTCGAGCGCGATGGACCAGCCCGCCTGACCGCGCTGCCAGGCCTCGGCCAGCTGACGATAGGCGGCGCGTAGCTCGGGCGGTGCCTCGCTCGGCACCAGGATCAGCCCACGCTCGGCACCAAACAGGTTGCTCAGGGTGGTGGTCGCCTCGCCCTCGGCCAGCGTGCGGAAGCTGTCGAAGCGCGGGTCGACGGCGATCCGGGCTGGACGCGCATCCAGCATCGTCGAGAACGTCGCCTCGCGCGCGTCCATCGTCACCAGTAGCTCGCTGGCGGCGCCGGTCTCATCGAGCAGCGCGATCGACACCGGCAGCGGGAAGGGGGCGGCGGCTTGGGTCTGCTCGAGCCGACCGCTCAGGCGCCAGCGGCCGTCTTCGAGCGGCTCCACGGTGACCGCTTTGAGCGCCAGGCTGGGGGCGCCGGGGCGCGTCGTCCAGGCCTCGAAGAAGGCGCTGAGATCGGCTTCGGCTTCGGCCTCGAAGGCGGCCTCGATCGCGTCCCAGCCGGCCTCGGAGAAGCGGTTATCGCGGTAGAAGCGCTGAAGGCCCCGCACAAAGGTCTGATCACCAAGCTGGATGCGCAGCATGTGGAAGAGCATCAACGCCTTGCCGTAGCCGATCGCCTGCGAGGCGGCGCCGTGGCGGCCGTGGAAGGCGCCCAATGGCTGATCCTGGTGGTTGCGGACAGAGTCCGCATAGGCCTTGAGCTGGTCACGGCGATAGTCACTGCCCTTGCCGGCAAGCGCCTGATTCAGATGATCGGCCAGATAGGCCGTCAGCCCCTCGCTCCAGTTGCCCTGCGCATGGTCGACATAGACGCCGTTGCCCCACCAGTTGTGCAGGATCTCGTGTGGATAGGACGAATGCAGGATGAACGGCAGCCGCAGCACCCGGGGGCCGAGAAGGGTGAACGAGGGCATGCCATAGCCGGTCTCCCAGAAGTTCTCAACGAGCGCGAACTTGGCATAGGGATAGTCACCGATCAGCCGGCTATAGCGCTCGAGATAGGTCGCGGTGGCTTCCAGGTAGCGCGCGGCAAGCGCATCGTCGGCGCGGCGCAGGAAGGCCTGGGCCTCGGCGACCTCGGTGGGCTCGCGATACAGTTCAAACGGGGCCGCGATCAGATAGAGCCCGTCCTGCGGTGCCGTTTCGCGCCAGCCGACCCGCACGCGCTCATCATCGTGTTCAATGCTGGGACCTTCGCCCTGCGAGACCGCGAGCCAATCGGCGGGTAGACTCACCGTGAGCGAGAGGGTCTCGAGCGTCCCCAGCACGCGCGGATACCAGCCGCTGTAACCGCTCAGGAAGACGCCCTCCG
This sequence comes from Halochromatium sp. NSM3, assembly GCF_059621085.1. Classification (NCBI taxonomy): domain Bacteria; kingdom Pseudomonadati; phylum Pseudomonadota; class Gammaproteobacteria; order Chromatiales; family Chromatiaceae; genus Halochromatium; species Halochromatium sp. NSM3. The sequence goes on from NZ_JCAQIA010000009.1 coordinate 85,083, forward strand.
GGCTGATGGTGCCGAGCGACTGCTGCCGCTCTCGGCCCATGCCTTCGCGCACGGCATCGAGATCGTGGCGGATGCGGCCTTGATAGCGCAGCCTGATCTCCTGCGCGTTGCCGGGCTCGAGGTCGGGCTCGAGTCGATACTGACGCAGATGGCCACGTCTTGCCACCGGCTCCAGTTGGGCGTCGCCAGCGATGATGTCGAGTTCGAGTGCCTGATGCAGTTGCACGAAAAGTGTCGCTGGCGCCTCGGGCGGGAGGCTCAGGTGGTCAGTGGCGCTCAGGGTGCCCGTGTTCGGATCGAGCGTGATCTCGATCGCATGTCCGATGACCGGCGTGGAGGCGCTCGTCTCGGCCGCCGCAAGCGGGGGCACTCTCAGCGCGAGCAGCTCGAGGCCCAAGAGGGCGCCGAGCGAGACGCCTGCCAGCCATCGGAACCTGTTGGAATCTTGCATGGTCGCTGTTACTTGAGAAGATGAATCGATGTTGCCCAGCGCGTCGAGTGCGAACGGCTCGAACCTCAGGCCCAACCCAAGAGATGACAATGACGCTGCGATCGCCTCTATTCTCTCGAATCCCGACCTCCCTGCCGAAGGCCCTGGTGCTGATGTTAGCGATCAGCAGCGTGTCGGTCGCCACCGCTGACGACACCGATCCGCAGACCAAGGTGCTCGATGTCTCCAGTCTCGGTGAACTCGATGACCTCATCGAGCAGCTTGCCGATGACCGGGTGGTATTCATCGGCGAGACGCATGACCGCTACGAGGATCACCTGAATCAGCTTGCGATCATTCGCGGTCTGCACGAGCGCGGCCACCCGATCGCGATCGGCATGGAGAGCTTCCAACAACCGTTCCAGGACCAGCTCGATGCCTACATTGCGGGCGATCTCAGCGAGACGCAACTGCTACGCGAGACCGAGTACTTCGAGCGCTGGCGCTTCGATTACCGACTCTATCGCCCGATCCTACGCTATGCGCGCGAGCAGGGTATCCCGCTGATCGCGCTCAACCTGCCGCGCGAGATCACCGATCAGGTCGGCGATGGTGGTATTGCCTCCCTCGCTGCCGAGGAGGCTGAGCTGATCCCAACGGAGATCGATCGCGAGGATACCGAGTATCTGGCCCACCTGAAGCGGGTTTTCGAGCTGCATCCGAAGGGCGATGACGCCTCGTTCAATCATTTCCTCGAGGTGCAATTGCTCTGGGACGAGGGCATGGCCGAACGCGCCGTGCGCTGGTTGCGGGACAATCCGGAGTCGCAGCTGATCGTGCTTACCGGTACCGGTCATGTCGAGTACGGTCGCGGCATCCCGAACCGGGTCGAGCGGCGCCTGCCGGTGTCGATGTCGGTGGTGATGAGCGGCCGGCAGCGTCCGTTCGATCCGGCGATGGCCGATTACCTGCTCTATCCGCGTCCGGTCGATCTGCCGCAGACCGGGCTCATGGGGGTGATGTTGGATACCGACTTGGAGGGCGAGGGCGTTGCCGTCCAGGGCTTCGCGCAGCAGAGCGGGGCGCGTGAGGCCGGCCTCAAGGCGGGGGATCGCATCATCGAGATCGGTGATGTCCCGATCGACGCCTATGCCGATATCCGCATTGCGCTGATGGACAGCCGGCCCGGCCAACAGATGCCGGTCGCCGTGCTGCGCGATCCGCTCGTCGGCGGTGCCAAGCCGCTTCGCTTCGAGATCATTTTGCAATGATGTCCGCGCACGATCGATCGGGTGGTTCCACGCTGGCTTTGACTCCGAGCCGGGCACCGGAGCTACTCGCCCCGGCGGGGACTTTGCGCAACCTGCGCTACGCGCTTGCCTATGGCGCCGACGCCGTCTATGCCGGCATCCCACGCTACAGCCTGCGAGTGCGCAATAACGAGTTCGGCTCGCTCGCCGCCTTGTCCGAAGGGATTGCTGCAGTGCGCGCCGCCGGCAAGCGGTTCTATCTAGCCGCGAACCTGATGCCGCACGGTGCCAAGCTGGGCACCTTCCTGGCCGATCTGGAGCCGGTCATCGCACTCGGGCCGGATGCACTGATCATGTCCGATCCGGGGCTGATCCTGCTGGTGCGTGAGCGGTGGCCCGAAGTCGCCATCCATCTCTCGGTGCAGGCCAATACCACCAATGCCGCAGCGGTGCGCTTCTGGCAGCAGCAGGGGCTGCGGCGGGTGATCCTATCGCGCGAACTCTCGCTCGATGAGATCGCCGAGATCCGCGAGGCTTGCCCGGAGATGGAACTCGAGGTCTTCGTGCACGGTGCGCTCTGCATCGCCTACTCCGGCCGTTGCCTGCTCTCGGGCTATCTGAACCATCGCGATGCCAATCAGGGCAGCTGCACCAATGCCTGCCGCTGGTCCTATCGGATGGGGCAGCCGGTGGCGTCGCCCGAGCGCCATCCGGAGGCCGATCAGGTCTGGCTGCTGGAAGAGGCCGAGCGGCCCGGCGAATACATGGCCATGTTCGAGGACGAGCATGGCAGCTATGTGATGAACTCGCGTGATCTGCGCGCGGTCGAGCATGTCGCGCGTCTCAGTGCCATCGGCGTCGATTCGCTCAAGATCGAAGGCCGTACCAAGTCGCACTACTACACGGCGCGCGCGACCTCGGTCTATCGCCGGGCGATCGATGATGCCGCCGCCGGGCGTGGTTTCGATCGCGGCCTGCTCGAAGAACTCGACGGCTTGGCCAATCGTGGCTACACCGAGGGTTTCCTACGCCGACATGCACCCTCGGAGCTGCAAAACTACACAGCCGGCAGCTCGATCAGCGAGCGTCGGCAATTCGTCGGTGAGTTAGCGCGGGTCGATACCGCAAGCGGTCTGGCCGAGGTGCGGGTGCGTAATCGCTTCGCGCCTGGCGATGAGCTGGAATGGATCACCCCGGCGGGCCTGTGGCGCTTTCGACTCGAACAGCTGAGCGCGACCGATGGCCGACCTCTTGAGGTGGCCCCCGGCGATGGCTGGATAGTGCGCATCCCGCTGCCGGATCACCTGCTTGCGGCGGAGGCGTTGCTCGCGAAGGTGCTTTGAGTTCAGAACTCGGAGACAACCTTGTCGTAGAAGGCGAGGAAGTCGTCCGGGGTCGGACCCTCGCGCCACTCGATCGCCGCGCGCGGGTGCAGATTGAGCTGGCCGGTGAGGTTGTAGGGGATCATCGGCCCCCATTCGATCTCGCCGCGCAGCGGCAGGATGTGTTCTTGGATCACCTCGAGGATCGGGCGCACCTCGAACTTCGGATTGCGCAAAAAGCCGAGCAGCATCTCGGTGTGGCAGTTCCCGGCGCCGCGCCCGAAGCCGAAGATGGTGGCATCGACGCGATTGCAGCCGAGGATGATCGCCTCAATGGTGTTGGCGAACGCGAGCTGCAGATTATTGTGGGCGTGGATGCCGATCTCCTTGCCGGTCCCGGCGAGCGCATCGGCGTACTTGTGGTAGAGCCGGTCGATCTGCTCGCGATAGAGGTGACCGAAACTATCGACGATCACCATGGTGCTGGCCGGGGTTGCGGCGATGGCCTCGAGGACGGTGTCGATCTCTTCCTCGGTGATGTTGGAGACTGCCATCAGGTTGGCGGTGGTCTCGTAGCCCAGCTCGGCGGCGTGGCGGATCATGTCCACCGCCTCCGAGACCTGGTGCGCGTAGAAGGCGACCCGGATCATGCTCAGCGGACTGTCAGCGGCCGGCACGAGCTGGGTCTCCCAGTCGCTCTTGCCGGCATCGGCCATGGCCGCGAGCTTGAGCCCGGTGGCGGCGGGGTCGTGGTCGCCGACCACGCGCTGTAAGTCGCTCTCGTCGCAATGGCGCCAGGGGCCGAACTTTTCGCGTGGAAAGGTCTGCGGCGAGTTCTTGTAGCCGATCTCCATGTAGTCGACACCGGCCGCGATACAGGCCCGGTAACAGGCACTGACGAAGGCGTCATCGAAGCGATGGCCATTGACCAGGCCGCCATCGCGGACCGTGCAGTCCAAGACCTTGAGTGCTGGCCTGTAGGTGATCCACGGGGCCTTGTCTGTCATGGCTGTTTCTCCGGGCTGATCTCAGCCTTGGATTCCGCCGGCGCGCGGCGCGCGGCGATAGATAGTGTCGACGATCACCCGCATCCGAGGGAGGGGCAATTGGGCTCAAGCGAGGCTCAGTGGAGGCTCAGCGGGCATCATCCTGTCCGAGCTGGGCCTTGAGCAGTTCGCCCAGGGTGCCGACGCCGGCATCCTCGTCCTTGGTCTTGTCCTGCGCGCGGCGGCGTTCCTCCGAGGGCGCTGACGCCTCATGCCGCATCGAGCTGGCCTCGGCCTCTTGCAGACGCTCGGGCGCCAGCGAGAGTCCGATGCGACGGCGTTCGCTATCCACCTGCACGACCACGGCATCGACCTGCTGGTCGACCTGCACCACGTCCTTGGGATGCTCGACCCGTCTGCCCGCGCCGAGTTCGCTGACGTGCACCAGGCCGGTGAGCCCAGGCTCGAGTTCGACGAAGGCGCCGAAGGGCTCGAGGCGCTCGATGCGCCCGCGCACCTGGGTGCCGGGCCGGTAGCGCTGCGCGGCGTCGGACCAGGGACTCTTGGCCAGGGCGCGCATCGAGAGCGCGATGCGCTCCGGCCGCTTGGGGTTGTTGGTCTGCTCGATGCGCAGCACCGCGACCTCGATCTCCTGGCCGATGCTCAGCACCTCTTCTGGATGCCGCACGCGGCCGAGCGCGAGTTCGCTGATGTGGATCATGCCCTCGACGCCACCGAGGTCGACGAAGGCGCCGAACTCCTGCAGGCCGACGACCGTGCCTGGCAGCACCGCGCCGGGCTCGAGCTTGGCGCGGAGTTCGGCGGCGCGCTCGGCCTGCGCTTCCGCAAGGATGGCGCGCCGCGAGACCACCAGGTTCAGCCGCCGCCCGCCCTCGAATTTGGTGATGCGAAACGAGGCGCGCTCACCAACCAGGCTGGAGAGATCCTCGATGAAACGCAGATCGGCCTGTGAGGCCGGGCAGAAGGCGCGCTGGCCGGCGATCTGCACCTCGAGTCCGCCCTTGGTGGTACCGGTGATCTGGCCTTCGACCGGGGTGCCGGCCTGAAACGCCGCTTGCAGCTGATCGGCACCCTGAGCATGGCGGGCGTGGCGGCTGCCGAGCACCAAGGCGCCGCTGTCGGGATCGACACCGGTAACCGCAGCCTCGATACTGTCACCCACCGCCTTGCTGATCTGGCCATCGGCGTCGCGCAGGTTGCTGAGTTCCATGGTGGCCTCGGCCTTGCTACCGATATCGACGAACGCATGCTCCTCGCCAATCTCGATGATGGTGCCTTGAACCCGGTCACCCACCTTGGGGCGTACGGCCAGCGCCTGCTCGGTCTTTTCCAGCTCCTTGAGCAGGGCCTCGAAATCGTTGTCGTCGGTCATCGATGGGGGGCCTGTCTGCGGGCCGGTCGAAAATGGGGGCGATAAACGGTTGCAGGCTGTGAGCCACTGGGCGCGGACAACACAATCAGTAGGGATTCTACTCGGCTGGCAACGTCGGGGGCCAGTGTGAGGCGACTTTTCTACTGACCTGACGCATTTTTCGGGCGTGCAACCCGACCTGGGGCTAATGGCTGCACCCAATGGCTGGGCTCGGTGGTCATGCCCGCGTTAAGCTAATCGCCCGGACCGAAGCGACGACGCATGACTCAGGAGACTGCAACCGATGACCCGCTACGATGTCTTCAATGGCGATGCCGACGGCCTCTGTGCACTCCAGCAGCTCCATTTGAGTGAGCCGGACGCCGAGGGAGCGGTCTTGATCTCCGGTACCAAGCGGGATATCGCGCTCGTCCAGCAGGTGCCAGCGATCGAGGGTGATCGGGTGACGGTGCTCGATGTCTCGCTGGACAAGAATCGCGATCACTTGCTCGCGTTGCTGGAGCGTGGTGTCAGTGTGCGCTACGTCGATCATCATTATCCTGGTGAGATCCCCTCTCACCCCAATCTCGCCACCCATATCGACACCACTGCGGATCGGGGCACCAGCCTCCTAGTCGATGAGTTGCTTGCTGGCCGGCAGCGCGCCTGGGCCGTGGTCGGGACCTTCGGCGACAATTTTGATGGTTCTGCGGTGCGCGCGGCGGAACCGCTTGGGCTGGCGCAAGAGGAACTCGACCTGCTGCGCGAACTCGGCATTCTGCTCAATTACAATGGGTATGGGGCCACGTTGGCCGATCTGTATTTTCCGCCCGCGACCCTGTTCGCGCGCTTGCGGCCTTACGCCGACCCGCTCGAGTTCGCGCGTCGCGATGAGTCCTTTGCCGCGCTGCGCGCCGGCTATGCCGACGATATGGCGCGCGCCCGCGCACTGACCCCGGAGCATCGCAGCGCGACCCATCTGCTGCTGTTACTGCCGGCGGCGGCCTGGGCGCGTCGGGTCGGCGGCGTCTATGCCAATGCCTTGGCGCAGCAGGCCCCGGAGAGGGCGCATGCGTTGCTGACGCAGCGCGAGCAGGGCGGTTTCCTGGTCAGCGTGCGCGCGCCGATCGCGCATCCGCAAGGGGCCGATGCGCTCTGCCGACAGTTCGAGACGGGCGGCGGGCGTCAGGCTGCGGCCGGTATCAACCAGTTGGAAGATAGCGACTACTCGCGCTTCGTCGAGGCCTTTCTCGCGGCCTTTTGCGAGCCCTGAACTTGTCGGAGCCCGGACCTGAACTCGGAGTCTGGAACACGGAGGCGGCGTCGGTCGAGATTTGGTATGCGGCATCTGGTCTTTGTCTATGGCACCTTGTTACGCGGCGAGGTCAATCACGGGTTGCTCGAGGACGCCGACTTCGTCGGCGAGCATCGCACCGAGCCGCGCTTCACGCTGGTGCGGCTCGGCGCCTATCCGGGGCTCATCCACGGCGGACACACGGCTGTCTCGGGCGAACTGTATCGGGTCGATAACGCTGGGCTCGGGGCGCTCGATCGGCTCGAAGACTATCCTCGACTCTACGATCGGCGCCTGCTCGCGACCCGTTTTGGCCCTGCTTGGGCCTACCTGTATCGCGGCTCGGCGCGTGATCGGCGACCAATCCCAAGTGGGGATTGGCGGGCGGTCTCGCGGGCCGCTACCCCTCTGCGCGCGGCTGCGGTGCGCGGGCAGCGTGATTCGAAGAACCCGGGCCGTCGACAGCAAATACGGTCCCGACTCATGGCGACGGAGACATCGATGACTACCGACACCCGTGCTTCGCAGGCGACGGAAGAAGGCCGCTTTACCATCCAGCTCGAGCAACGCGAGGGGTATGCGATCAATGTCGCGTTTGATTGGAAATGCGCCGCCGATCTGCTGATGGACGAGCCGCCACCACTGGGCGAGACCAATGGCCCCAATGCCTCGCGTCTACTCGCAGCTGCGGTTGGTAACTGCCTCTCGGCCAGCTTGCTCTACTGCATCGGCAAGGAGGAGCCGCCGGAGCGGGGCCTGCGCACCGAAGTGACCTGCGTGATGGTGCGCAACGAGAAGAAACGCTTGCGCATCGGACGCATGGAGGCGCGCATGATCCTTGCGCCGGTCCTGGTCGAATCCAAGCGTTTTGAGCGCTGCAAGACACTGTTCGAGGATTTCTGCGTGGTTTCGGCCAGTGTTAGGCAGGGGATCCCGCTGGTTGTCTCGGTGCTCGACGAGGCGGGTAACCTGCTGCATCAAAGCGACTGACGTCGTCGATATCCAGCAGCATGATCGGTTTGCGACGACGGCGTCGGATCCTGTTACTTGGCCAAGGGGTGGTTGCCGAGGCCTGTGAGCGGGCGCTGCAAGCGGGGCCGGAGCGGCTGCTGTGGCTGGAGCCGAAGGCGGTTGATGCCCGGCAACTTCGACAGGCCGATGTGCTGATCCTCGCCGATGCGGCTGATCCGCATGCACTCTTGGCTGGGGTGTCGCCTCGCCTCGCACAGATCGACCGCCGGCATCCCTTGCGGGTGCTGATGCTCGATGACGAGGCGCGACTGGATGCCAGGGCTCTGGCCGAGGCGGCGGCCCAGCAGCCGTCCTGGGTTCGACTCGAGCTGGTCCCAATCCTGCGGCAGGCAGCGCGACGACTGCTCGCGCGCTGGCCACTGCACTGGGGCGCCGACCCGCGTTTTGGCCAGCGGGTTCATCTGCTGATTCAGGGCGAGAGTCGTTTCTCCGATGCCCTGCTGGTGCATGCGTTACGAGTCAGCAGTTATGGTGATGCGCGCGCGTGCTTGACGATGCTCGGCGACAAACCTGCGGCCTGGGAACAGCGTTTCGCTCGCGCCTATCCTCAGGCGCACCAGATTGCCGAGCTGAGTTTCCAGTCGCTCCAAGCACCTGATCTGGCGGCAGCGCCACCGGTCACCATGGCGGTGGTCTGCGGCGCGCCGGCGGCGGATGCCCTGAGCCAAGCACGGGCGCTGATCCTGCACCTTGCCGAGGCGCAACGTTGCTCGCCGCCGGTCCTGGTCGAGATCGGCGATCTGCGCGCCGACGGCGAGCTGGAGGACTGGGACGGCCAGTTGATCCCGATCGAGCAGCGGCAGTTGGCGTTGGATCGCGCCGTGCTCCTCGAGGGTCGCGGCGACGAGCTGGCGCGGGTGATCCATGATCACTACCGCGATACCACCGAGGCGCAAGGGCGCGATCCCTCGACCGAACCGGCGGGGCAGCCTTGGCCGCTGCTGGCGGCTTCCTATCGGGATGCGAATCGCCATCAAGCCGACCATCTCTGGGCGAAGCTGGCGGTCACGGATTGCCGCGCCGTGCCCGAGGATCAGGTGGAGTCGTTCGCGTTCGCGCCGATGGAGGTCGAGCGGCTCGCGGTCATCGAGCATGCGCGTTGGGCCGCCGACCGTTGGCTCGATGGCTGGTCCCATGCGCCCACGCGCGACAATGCTCGCAAGCATCATCCGCAACTGATTCCTTATCAGCAGCTCTCGGGGCTGATGAAGGATCTGGATCGCTTTGCCGTGCGCCTGGTGCCGACCTTGCTGGCACGCTCCGGGCTCGGGGTTTTGAGGATGTTGCTGGTTGGGCTGGTGTCGGGGGTGCCTGCCTCGCGGCGCTCGGCGCGCCCGCCTCCAGAGTTGGATCGGTTGTTCCGGCAGGCGTTGAGACGACTGGCTGCGCGTTATCCGGATCGCGCGCTCGTGGTTGGCGCTACCCTCGATGATCCAGCCGCGAGGCGGTTTACCGAGCTTGCGACCGATGAGTTCGGCGCTAGCTTCTTCGTCTTACTGCGGCAGCCATTGCCGGTGCTGCTGGGCGGTCTCGAGGCGCGGGCGCGCCGACAGGCGCTGGCCTTGCTCACCAAGGCCGAGCGGCGCATCACGCTCTCGGAGCCCAACGCCCTCGAACACTGGTTGGAAACGCGCGCCGAGATCCTGGTCGACCTCGGTGCCGAAGCCGACGCGCGGCCGACCGAGGCGGCCCTGCCGGAGCGAAAATGGCTCCGGATCGATCCAGCGCATGGGCTGCGTTGGACCTTCGAGTATTAGCGCTCGAGCGCGCCACCGATCAGGCCGATCAGGCGCTGGCTCGGAGGTCGCCCGCTTTGCCGCCCGCTTGGCAGCCGGCTAGGGACTGGTAAGCAACTCGCGTTGTCCGCCAACGGCTGTCAGGCTGGCGCTGGCGGGAAAGCCGTGCCCCTCGCGCAGGCAGTAGCCGAGCCACTTGGAGACAAACAGATTGGCGCGCCATTTGGCCGCTAGCGCGGGACGCTCGTAGTGGCTCAGGACCGGGAGCACGGTTTGACGCAGGCTCAGCACCTCGACCTGCTCGGCGTCGTGATAGGCGCGCAATAGCGCATCCGGCTCCGAGGGCTGGTGCCCAGTGGAGCCATCGGCGTGGAGCAGGTGGGTCAGGCGCAGCGTGCTAGTATAGCGCGACTGATCGACCACCGCCAGCAACAGCTCGGCGCGCCCGTCCGGCTTCGATCGCAGGGGGCCGCGCAACCGTGGTAGCGCCGGCGCAAGCCGCATCAGGGCGCCATAGTTTTCCTCGCACAGCGCCATCAGGCCGCCGACGTCGGGCGCCGCCGCCAGCAGGTCGAGGCGAGAGAAGACCAACGAGGGTGCCTGCATCGAGGGTGCGTTCCGAGGTTGACGAGGGCCTTGCGTGGCGGCGCCATGTGGTTGTGCCAGGCGGATGGCGCCATGGGCGGACGTGCCCAAGGCAGATGTGCCAGGGCGGTTCACGCCTGGTTTCAGGCGCTGCCTTCTTGCTTGGCGATATCGGCGCGGACCTGGTCCATATCCAGCTCCTTGGCCTTGGTGATCAGCTCGCGGAACGACCCCTCGGGCAGTGCGCCGGGCTGCGAGAAGATGATCACCTGATCGCGGAAGATCATCAGCGTCGGGATCGAGCGGATCTGGAAATGGGCCGCGATGCCCTGCGCCTCCTCGGTGTTGACCTTGGCGAAGACGATGTCCTCGTGGTCGTTCGAGACCTTCTCGTACACCGGTGCGAACGAGCGGCAGGGACCGCACCAGGTCGCCCAAAAGTCGACGATGACGAAGGGGTTGTCGGTGATGGTCTGCTCGAAGGTCTGCTCGTTGAGTTCGACGACGGCCATGAGCGGCTCCTTTTTCGCTGAATAAATGTGGCGAGGAGTCTAACAGAATCCTCCGGCCTACCGCTGGTTCCCACCCTCGGCGCCTGGACTTTCGTGCTGTGGGTGCGTCATCGCGACGCTGAAATCCCCCGACAGATAGCCGTCGACGATGCGCAGGCTCAGGTTCCTCTCGGCGGCCCAGGCCTCGATGGTCTCCGGCATCAGGTAGTTGAAGGTCATCGACGCATGACTCCCCCTGAGCAGGTTGAAGACCAGGCCAGAGCGGGCGGCGCCGAGACAGCGCTCGATGAACAGGCCGGTCTCCTCGTGCGTGAGCAGGGCCATGGCGCCGCTCGCTAGATACCAGTCGGCGGCGGGCAGCGGGTCGCTGAGCACATCGCAGTGCAGGATCGCGCAACCGGTGCGGGCGCGGGCGCGCTCGACCATCGCCTGCACGGCATCGAGGCCGATGTACTGGCGCGGTAGATCGTCGCGCTTGGCCAGGAAGGCGTGCAGATCGCCGAGCCCGCAGCCGACATCCACCAGCGAGAGCCGGGAGAGATCGGGCGGCAGCAGATCGCGCAGGACGGCAAAGCGGATCTGCTGACTCTCGATGGAGCGCCAATGCACGCCTTCGGCGTTCTCGCCGTAGCGCGCCAAGGCGTGACGATAGAAGCTCTCGGTATCAACACGCGGCATCTGAGCGTTCTCGGGTGGGTTTGGGCGCCAAGGATAAAAAAATTGTTCGACGATTTTCCTTGACAATCGACCCCATAAAAACCAAGTAAGGAGCTGGGAATTGGCCGCGATAACCTAAGGCATCAACACCATGAGACTCTCCACCAAAGGCCGCTATGCTGTCACTGCCATGCTCGATCTTGCCCTGAACTCGGGCAGAGGACCGGTGACGCTGGCCGACATCTCGGTTAACCAGGGCATTTCGTTATCCTATCTCGAGCAGTTGTTCGCTGCCTTGCGCGCCAAACAGTTGGTGCGCGGGATTCGGGGGCCGGGTGGCGGCTACTATCTCGGCAAAGGAACCGACGAGATCTCGATCGCCGACATCATCTGCGCGGTCGACGAATGGGTCGAATTCACCCGCTGCGGCGGGCGCGAGAACTGTCGCGGGGGCGAGCGCTGCCTCACGCACAGTCTCTGGGATCAGCTCAGCGATGAGATCTTCACCTTCCTGAGCGAGATCTCGCTCGCCGATCTGGTCGAGCGCGGGCAACGAAAGACACCGCGCCAGGACGAGCGTGTCGCGCCTCGTCGTCCCCTGCCGGAGGAGGGAAAACAACGCGCGGCCTAGCGTTCTCGCGCCTTGGTCTGCCAGCTTGACCGAGTTTGGCCTGGATCAGGTCGAGCGTCGTTCATCTCGGCAGCCAGACGCTCTCTGATGCTATCCTTTGCGATTCGGTCCACTTTACGTCTGGCGTGCCGCCAAACAGCCCCCTTCAAAGTGGCCTAAGGCATCAGCGAGAGCCCCTGTCACCATGCAGGCTGAAACCGACGAGCTTCTGACGATTCAAGACTTGGTACGCTGGGGCGCCTGCCGCTTCATCGAGGCCGGGCTGCATTTCGGGCATGGCACCGACAACGCCTTCGACGAGGCGGCCTGGCTGGTGGCGCATGCGCTCGGAATGCCGCCGGCACTGACCGCCGACTATAGCCAATGCCGGGTCACGCGGACGGAGCGCGAGGCGGTCACCGCACTCCTCGCGCGGCGCATTGATGAGCGACGGCCAGCGGCTTACCTGACCGGTCGCACCTGGTTTGCCGGACTGGAGATGAACGTCTCCGATCAGGTCATGATTCCCCGCTCACCGCTGGCCGAGCTGATCAGCGATGGCTTCGCGCCCTGGATCGATCCAGCCAAGGTTAGCCGAGTGCTCGACCTCTGCACCGGGAGCGGCTGTATCGGCATCGCCGCAGCCATGCATCTGCCCGATGCTGATGTCGATCTCGCTGACATCTCGCCGGCCGCGCTGCGCGTGGCGATGCGCAATCGTTCGCGGCATGGGCTGGAGGAGCGGGTGCGGATCATCGAATCGGACCTGTTCGCCGCCATCGACGACGAGGCGGTCTACGATGTCATCGTCTCCAACCCGCCCTATGTCGCCGCCGCCGAGCTGGAATCCCTGCCCGCCGAATACCGCCACGAGCCGCAGCTCGCTTTCGCCGCTGGCGAATCGGGGCTCGATCTGGTCTTGCGTATCCTGCGCGATGCGCCAGACTTCCTCAGTGACGATGGCCTGTTGATCGTCGAGGTTGGCAGCGCCGCCGAAACCCTGCAGGATCGCTTCCCGGAGCTGCACTGGACCTGGCTCGAGTTCGAGCACGGCGGTGATGGCGTCTTCTTGATGCACCGCCAAGAACTCGTGGATGCACACCCGGCCTTCGCCAAGTCGGTGGCGGGCACCTGAGCGCCACGCAGGGCCGCGACAGCGCGCGGATGACGGCAACCAGGGCGCAGGCAAAGACCGAGACCACCTGATCACACAACGCAACGAGGCCCGCCGTCGGCGCCTCGAGGTAGACGATAACGATGCTTGACAAGACCCGTACCATCCCCTCTGAGGCCGGTGCCCAAAACGAAACCGCCACGCGCCCGCTGGCCAGCGAGGGCGCTGCCGATCAACGCACGGTGTTCGATCTGGAGCTGATCCAACGCTACGACCAGAGCGGTCCGCGCTACACCTCCTATCCGACCGCGCTCGAGTTCGATCCGGCCTTTGATGAGAACCGCTACAAGCAGGTCTGCCAAGAGACCAACGCCAGCGGCCGGCCGTTGTCGCTCTACTTCCACATCCCATTCTGCGACACGGTCTGCTTCTACTGCGCCTGCAATAAGATCGCGACCAAGGACCGCACCATGGTGCAGCCCTATCTGGATCGCGTCTACAAAGAGCTGGCGATGCAATCGGCGTTGTTCGACGACGACCGCGTGGTCGAGCAATTGCACTGGGGCGGCGGCACGCCAACCTTCATCAGCGCGGCGCAGATGCGCGAGCTGATGGCCGAGACGCGCAAGCACTTCAAGCTCGCCGACGACGAGGTCGGCGAGTACTCGATCGAGATCGATCCGCGCGAGGCCAAGGGCGATACCATCGCGCTGCTGCGCGAGATCGGCTTCAATCGCATGAGTCTCGGCGTGCAGGATTTCGATCCGCGCGTGCAGCAGGCGGTGAACCGGGTGCAGAGTCAGGACGAAACCTTCGCCGTGCTCGAGGCCGCGCGCAGCGAGGGCTTCCGCTCGATCAGCATCGATCTGATCTACGGGCTGCCGCATCAGACCGCCGAGAGCTTCCTGGATACCCTCGACAAGATCATCGCCGTCGGCCCCGAGCGCCTGTCGGTCTTCAACTATGCGCATCTGCCGCGCCGCTTCATGCCGCAGCGGCGCATCGACGAGGCCGAACTGCCACCGCCGCAGGTTAAGCTCGAGATCCTGCAGGCGACCATTGAGCGCCTGACCGACGCCGGCTGGCTCTACATCGGCATGGACCATTTCGCCCGCCCCGACGACGAGCTGGCGCTGGCGCAGCGCAACGGCACCCTGTATCGCAACTTCCAGGGCTATTCGACCCATGCCGATTGTGATCTGATCGGGGTCGGTGTGACCTCGATCGGCAAGGTCGGCGCAACCTATGGCCAGAACCGGCGCGAGCTGGACGAATACTACAGCGACATCGACGCCGGCCAGCTGCCGGTGTTCCGCGGCATCGAACTGACCCGCGATGACGAGATCCGGCGCGATGTGATCACCCGCCTGATCTGTCTCTTCAAACTCGATTTCAGCGAGGTCGAGCGCGCCTGGGACCTCAACTTCCAAGACTACTTCGGCCGCGATCTGGTCAAGCTCGAGGGCATGCAGGCCGACGGGCTGCTCGAGATCGACAGCAGCGGTATCCGCGTGCTGCCCAAGGGCCGGCTGCTGATCCGCAACATCTGCATGGCCTTCGACGCCTATATGGAAGCGAAGCAGGGGCAGGGCGGTTTCTCGAAGGTGATCTGAACGGCGACCTTGAGTAGCGAGGGCTCGCCGCGCGCGTGGCGAGCCCTTCGGTGTGTGCCCACTGTCCATGATCAACAGTGAGGGGGGATAGTGGCCTCTGCTTGTGCACATACGGAGCCTGGAATGCTCGATTTCTCCGTCTACCTGATCACTGATGCCGCGCTCTGCGCGCGTATCGGCCTCGTCGAGACCGTTGCGGCGGCCTTGCGCGGCGGCGTGACCGCAGTGCAGTTGCGCGATAAGCAGGCCACCGATGCTGAGCTGATCGAGCAGGGCAGGGCGCTGAAAGGCCTGTTGACCGGAACCAGCGTCCCGCTGATCGTCAACGACCGGCTTGAGGTGGCGGCGGCGATCGACGCCGACGGCCTACATTTGGGTCAATCCGATGCGAGCGTTGCCGAGGCGCGCGAGTGTCTTGGCGCCGAGGCCATCTTGGGGCTCTCGGCGCAGACCCGCGAGCAGCTGGAGGCGCCGGAGCTGAGCCTGGTCGACTACCTTGGCGTTGGGCCGGTGTTTGCGACGGCGACCAAGCCCGATCATTCAGCGCCGCTTGGTTTTGATGGGCTGGCGGCGATCTGCGCGATAAGTCCATTGCCAGTGGTCGCCATTGGCGGCCTGAGTGTCGAGCATGCGGCGTCGGTCTGGTCCGCTGGCGGGGCCGGTATGGCGGTAGTCTCGGCGATTTGCGCCGCATCGGACCCCGAGCAAGCGACCCGCGAGATCGCCGAGGCTTTTACGATTGCGCGTCTCGGCAGCGCCGATGCTGATGCTAACTCGCTTTAACGGCTGCGAAGCTCAAGCGGCGGGCCGAGTCTCGTTGGTCTTTGTGGAGAAAGTCCAGAGAGAACCGCAGCCAGCGGCGAAAATACGGCTGATGATTCCCCCCGATCCGCGATGCCCCGCAGTTGTCAGCGCCGAATCGAAGCAGGAAGCACCCTCTGAACGAAGGCCGCCTGACACCGGGCGATGGCGGCCAGACAGTTGCCATCGAGATAACGAATCCGATACCCGGGCAGGCGCTCGGCCCGGGCACCGCCGAGTTCGTCGATCAGCTGCGCAGCGTCGCGCGCGATCAGGCGCACCAGTCCTTGGGAGGTCGACAACTCGACGCCCTGGAGCTTGTCATAGACCGCCACGACCGAGGCGGCGATGCGCGACTCCCGATAGGCCGCATGCACGTTGGCCTGCACCCGACAGACGATCTGCAGCAGCAGCCCGACCAGCGAGGAGAACAGAATCTGGCGCGTGTACTGCTCCTCGCGCGTGGACTCGAACCAGGCGTCGAGCCGCTCGGCGTTGAGCAGGCGCTCAAGCAGTCCGCGCACCATCACGCGCGCGGGCGCGCGCTCGGCAAAGCGTTGCAGGACACCGTCAAACATCCGG
>NZ_JCAQIA010000068.1:0-5905 GCF_059621085.1 Halochromatium sp. NSM3
GGCTGCAGCGCGTACGCCACCGATGCCGCATCGGCTCCTCGTATTGGCTGAGCCTGGTTAATAATCAGGTGGGCCTATGTGCATTGATAGCGTTCCATCATCCTGCTCTGATTGGATTTGAATGGTGCTAAATATGTGCTTGTCTGACAGGTGGATAAAACCAGAGGTTTGCTTGTAAACGTTTGGCACCCAGGGGAATTCAGAGGCAACAGTGTCAACTAGATGTTTATCTGTCATTGGTGTGCCCGAACGATCTTTCAGCTTCCGTACTTCAGTGCCTCCAAGCACCGACGTTGCGAACTCGTGAGGACCGTTCACTAGGTATGAAGCAAAGAATCGCAAGAAGGTGTCGAGTTGAAGCCTGACTAGTGATGCTGCGGCCAGGTAATTTTGTGCATGAACCAACTGAACGAACGCGTTGCTGTTGCTGAGAGAACGATTGATCGCCGCGATAGCCAGGAAGTCGATAGCGAATAGCTTGCGTCCGTCAGCTTCAAGCGTTGCTTTCCCCAGATCGAGGTGCCGATCTCTTTCGCTTTCGATCTTCTCTAGAAGATTCTCGAGATGGTTCATCATGAGTGCTAACGTACGGCTCAGCCGATCACCCAAAGCGCGGCCACGCTTTGGGTGGTCGACTGTAACCACTTATTGGAAACTTACATTTCAGGCAGCCCCACCAACTCTAGCAGCTCTCTTCTATCCTGATTCTCAACCCATATCAGAAAGCTGCGATCTACGACATTGAGGCGCAGATTGGTTTGATCGTAATCCAGGACAATGGGTTTTATATCTTTCTTGACTTGAAGGTTTCCGACGGAGAGAAGAGCCTGCGTAACATTACCCGGGTTTAAGCCTTCCCTTTGCGGATGGTGCTCACGTAAACAACGGCGAATGTCTGCTTGACGAACCCCATGCTCCAATGCCTCTGCACTGGAAGTCAGCACTGGATACAGCAACCAGCGGTACATTTCTAGATCGGTAGCTTGGAAACCGTCTGCGAATTGGGTGAGGAAAGAGTTGAAGCGTCCTGTATGCTGCCCAACTACCTCAGCGATCATTGCACGTGGATCTTGACTCACTCCCGCGATTCTGCGTTCATCGCGAGTATCGTAAATCCCATCGTTTGAGCAGCATCTGTAGCAGACTTCTTGGACGATGAACACGCTTTCGAAGCAACCATCGAGCAGGCCTGTTTTAAAATTTTCGTCGAATGAAATGTTGAGCAGTTCTTCGCCCGTTTAAATTACTCTAGAAAGTTCTTCCCGAGTCCATTGATCTGCGTTCACAGAAAGGATACGACCGGTTAGGTCGCCATTATATACGGTAAGCCTGTTCTCCTCAAGCCATACACCGATCACAATGAAACAGTATGGGGAGTTCTCGTGAAAGGCCTTCAGTGCGACACTGAAATCTTTCTGCGTCTCTATCGGAAGGTAGTGAAAGTCTTCAAGTAAAATAAACTGTCCGAAGTGAATGTGACCAAGAGCGGCTATGACGTCATTAACGTCTTCCGGATCAAGTTCCAGCGGCGCCGTAGTCTCCTGCGTCGTTTGCTGTCGTTCTGCCTCTGCACCTCCTTCAGCGCTTGATCCAAACAAGGCGGCTTTGGCTTTTGCGAAGATTTTTTGCTTACCCGAAGCTGTCTTCGTCGTCGACTGGTTAACCTCAAAGCCAGCCCGCTTCAAGACTGCGGAATGCAGATCCTGAATTTCCCACTTATTGGAGCAATGAACGGTTATGTAGTCGTTTGGCTGAAGGCAATGTTTACGCAGTGAGGTTTTGCCCTGCTTTGAGCTACCGTAGATAACGAGGTGTTTGTCGCGCGTAAGGCTGTCAACCAGAACACCATCAGCACTCTCTCGCATCTGGTAGTTTAGTGGCAGATCGCGACTAATGCCGAACACGTCAGCGGCTTTATGCACAACTCCTGGCATTACCACCTCCAAATTCTTTTGTGCCCCAACAGTTGAGTAGACAGAATCGTCCCAGTCCGCTCAGCCCTGACCTAGAAAAGTCACACGCACCCGAAAACCGCGTTACAGACTGCAAACGCAGAACGGGTGCCGAAGTTGATGCTAGACAGAAATCCGACCAATCCCCACCGATCAGCGGTATTGATACGTCCACGGCTGGCGATCCCCTACCTTTCCCCAATCCCAATCCTCTGTCCCAGGCGCGCGCAGCGCCTCGGCTGAGTCTAGCAATTATTCCCGTCAGAACTAGCCACCAACGAATACGCCACCCGTTGAGTGGCCAAAACTGTGACCTCGGTCACAATTTGCGTCAGCCGCTGTTCGGATTGGCGCGGCGGGCTTGATTCTTGCTTTGCGTTCATCGCCGCGAGCCTTGCAGCCTCAACGGCGCCGCCACTCCCAAGGCCGTTGGTGATCGCCGGGTACCGACCAGATGCCGAGGCCAGCGGCCCGGGCGGCGGCTTCGGCGCGGCTGTAGTTCGGATCGGAGCAGTATTGGTGATAGACGGCGGCTTGGCCGACCTTGACCATCGCTAGATTCAGCGACTCGCCGGTGGCCGGGTCGATCAGCTCGGCGATCGTGCGCCCGTAGCGGTCGGTGGTGCTGACCCGCAGCGCGATTACCCGTGGAGTGATCGCGCGCAGGTGATCGCGGCTCTCGGTGCCCCAGGGCGTTTGCGACATCTCCGGGGCGTCGATGCAGGCTAGGCGCACGCGCATGTTGTTGCCATCGGCGCAGGTGGCGCGGATAGAGTCGCCGTCGTGGATGCTGGTGACGCGACAGCCGGGGGTGTCGGCGCGGCTGTGCAGCCACGGCAGGCCGCCGCCGTCGATCAGCCAGGGGAGGGCGATGCCGGCGCCGGCCAGTGCCCACCAGACCAGCAGGCGGTGATGGCGCGGCAGGAGCCGATGCCAGGGGATCGTGCGTCGGGTCATGGGGTGATCCAGCGTTGCAGGAGTGGAGAGAGGGCGGCACCGCTGTGGGTCAGCGGTGGGAGGTCGGGGATCTCGGCGCCGGGGGTGTGGCGGATCTGGGCGGTCAGATCGACCTCGCGCAGGGTCTTGCCGGCCCACGGCTCGAGGATCGCGGGTCGGGCGTAGATCAGGCGCACGGTGTCGCCGGTGACCTCCAGCGTGGGCGGATCGGCTTTGATCCCGGTCAGGAGCACTGAGCCGACCAGGTAGACCTCGCCCACCTCCTCGAGCGGCTGCAGGGCTTCGCGGATGCTGGTGGCGGCGAGCGGGGCGCCTTGGATGGCGCGGCTACTGGTCTCGATCGGCTCGCTGCGGTCGAGCTTGGCGTGGCTGGCGTGCCAGTCGCAGGTGGAACTGGCGCAGAGCGAACGCGGGCCGTGTTCGGTGTCGAGGATGAACCCGGTCGTGGACCAGGGGCCGATGATCGGATAGGTGCCGGAAACGTCGGTATAGGTGCGGTTGTCGCGGCCTTGAAGTACGACGCGAAAGCGCGCGGTGCCCTTGTCAAGGCCCATAAGCTTGCACGGCGTTTGTTGGGCGCGATGAACGTCCGGCACGCACTGAGCGCGATGACACCACCGCCTTGACAAGGGGTGGCCGGTGGGCTTTCGCTATTCAGGCGCTCAGCTCAGGGCGTCCCAAAAATGGCACCGATGGCCGTGCTGGCACCTCTTCCGTGCCCCAGCCTGCGGCGCTTCATAGTGGCAACGGACGTGCGTCCTGCAGCATCTCTCAGGCGGAGTCGAAGCTAGAGTGCGTCTAAACCTTGTCAAGGCGGCGCACTAATTGCGGCCTTTCGGCCACCACCGAAGCTCGCGCGCGCCGCCGCACGACGGGCCGCTAGGCCCGGAGCCTGCGCGCGGAACCCGAGGGCCGGACCTTCGTCACGCACCGTGGCTCCAGGTCTACAACATCGCCGAGGCTTTGCTGATGTCGCCATCGCTCCCAGGCCGGGGCAACGTCGAGGCGTCGGCAGCCACTTTGGTCGATGCGCTGTTGCAGATGTCGCGGTCTCGGTCGAGCCGATCGAGGCGGGAGCGGTAGGGCAGCAGGCGGAGGTCAGGTGGGAGGCAAATCCCCAATCCGTGATCTTTTCGTCTCTGGTGACCAACGGAGCATTGCGCGCCAAGCTGCTGGCGACAATCAAACGATCTGCGGGATCACCGTGGAACTCACCCGGCAACCGCGTAGACAGCACCGCGATCTCAGGGGTCAACGGCAACAGCTCAACCCCGTGTCGCTGTAACGCCCGATCAATCCAGACCTCTACATCCATCGTCAAGCCGATCCGCTCTTTGGCAACCAGCATGGCCAACTCCCAGCAGCAAATGGCAGGAATACCGATCTTGTCCGCCTGATCGATAAACCGACGGGTCACCTCCGGCAGTTTCCCCGACTCGTCTACCCACCAGATCCAGGCATGAGTATCCAGAACAATCATCGCTGGGCATCCCAGTCGTCGCCAATAGGAGACAGAATATCTCTCTCAAAGGTGACGCTGCCCTTAAGCGGGTTAACCTGCTTGGTGTCTGTGCGATCAGGCTGCGCGAATGTGGCTTCCTCCTGCGCAAGCTGTTGCAGAACCACGTGCGCCAAACGGATCTTTTCCGCATGAGAGAGTCGGCCGA
Source organism: Halochromatium sp. NSM3 (assembly GCF_059621085.1). Classification (NCBI taxonomy): domain Bacteria; kingdom Pseudomonadati; phylum Pseudomonadota; class Gammaproteobacteria; order Chromatiales; family Chromatiaceae; genus Halochromatium; species Halochromatium sp. NSM3. The sequence goes on from NZ_JCAQIA010000068.1 coordinate 4,577, forward strand.
CAGAGGGGATCAATTCATCGATGGTCATGTTGTTGACTCTAGGCATATCAAAGAATTGTGTTGACGCAGCACCACGTAGGCATCGACCAGGCTCATGGCGCACCGCTCACCGCTTCCGACCAGGCCATCTGTTCGCAATCGTGCGGATGGCTTCCATAGGTGATGTACTCAGTGTGAGCAAGGGTTTTGCTGAGCCTGAATGGCGTTCTAGCCTTCGCGCGCCGAGGCCAAGTACTCATCGACGGCAAGCCGTGACTGCCGTGCCAGGCCATAGAAGCGTTGCGGGTCGAAGGGCTCGCGTGTTGGCTCAGGGGGTGGCTGGGCAGCGCCCTCGTCTTGCGCGAGTTGCTGCAGGACCACTTGCGCTAGGCGAATCTTGTCCGCGTGCGAGAGCGCGCCGACCGAAGGCAGGAGTTCGTCGATGGTCATGGCGTGGCCTCCGTTGGGGATGGGGATGCAGTGGGGAAGAGTTGCTGCATCAGCCCTTTCTTGTGGGTCTTGAGGGCGTCGAGTTTGTCCGCCTGGGCGGCGATCAGGGTTGGCGCTGTTTCCTGAGCGCCATCGCTTGCCGGCTAATGGATTCGATGGACGCCGCTTCGCACTCCGTAACCCACTGTTGCCGCCAGCGGGTATAGTCGAAGGGTTCGCGCTGGATGACGGCGATGAACCGCTCCATCTCGATTACTCATCGAATCGCTTGATTCAAGCCGCCTGTCGGTCTTCGATAAAGCCTGCGTATCGGTACAGGGTCTTGGGCTCGATGTCCACCTGTCCATCCAGAAACTCTAAACATCCCCATTCAGGGTCAATGCGCGCGGTCAGTACGTCAGCTAAGGTGACGTACTGACCGATCAATTCCTGTAGATCGACCTCTCGATGATTGCCATTTTCAAAGGTCAGTGCAAAGCGGTACGCTTCTTGGTGTTCGATATGTTGAAGTTTCATTGGTTTTACTCCAGTGGCTGAATCGAATGGAAGATTTGCGTTTTCCACATTTCTGTTAACTCATCCTGATGTAACTCGGCCCACTCCCGGACAAGCTGACGGCATTTCTTCGGTAAGTGACCTTCGATCAGATTCAGGTTCTCCAGTTCCATGACGCCCTGATGGTCACCGTATTTAATATGAATATGTGGTGGCGGATGTTCGCGATCAATCAAGTACATTCGAATAATGATTCCATAGAAGCGGCAGATTTCGGGCATTGATGGCCTCCCACATGAAGTCCGGTATAGATGCAGATGTTGCTCATACCTCCGCTGTCTCCGGGCCGGGGAAGAGCTGCTGCATCAGCCCTTTCTTGTGGGTCTTGAGGGCGTCGAGTTTGTC
>NZ_JCAQIA010000090.1:0-1094 GCF_059621085.1 Halochromatium sp. NSM3
CGCTCTTCAGGGTCATAGCACTGAAGCACCTCATCGGGATCGAGCTTGCGGATGGAATCCTTCAACCACTCGTGGGCTTCGCGTTGCATGTCTTCAAAGGTCTGGGCCATGGTGCCGTCTCCGAGCAGGTGGTGGGCGAGGAGGTTGTGCAGGTGCAGTCCGATCTCGCTGTGTGGGCGATATTGGTTCAGCGCGGCACGTTGCTGCGCTTTGTTGCTGCAGAACAGCCGCCAGGGGGCGTTGTGCGGCAAGTCGCGCAGGGCGTTGATAACGATGAGGCGGACCTCACGGGTGCCGGCCTGCACCCTGTAAATGCCGGGCTTGCCGCCCCTTTGACAACTGCCCCGGGGGAGTTGCTTGACCAGCTTGCGTGGAAAATGCGTGGCGATGGCGACACTGCAAAAATCGGCTGCGGGTAGCAGTGGATAGGCCTTGTCAGGTTCACTGACGGGCTGCTCATCGCAGGCAGGCCGCTGTTGCAGGGCGCGGATCGAGGCGAGTTTGCGGTAGGTGACATAGTGGCTGTTGAGCTCTTCCAGCGCCCAAGCATCATAGGGCGCGCCGGCGGCTTTGAAGCTGAGCAGATTGTGCGCGGCGAGGTTGTCGAGGCCATCGGGGCGTTCAAGGTCGTTGGGGTGGTGCTCGGGTGCGTGTGGTGCGTTGGGCGCTTGGGGTGCGGCCTGCTCAATGATCAACACATCCAGGCGTTGGCTGCGCAGAGCGAGTTCTTCTTCGGTGCTGACGCTGTACGGCAGCCCGATCAGCGCATCGGTGAGGGCTTTGCCGAGCAGTTCATGCCAGGGGATGCGGGGGGCGCGGCTCATCTTCTCAGTCTAGCCGATTGGCGGCTACGGGCGCACCTGCTCGTCAATGTCCTCGGCGGCGTGCCGACGCTCAAGGCTAGTGTAGACCTGGTGCGTCCTTGTTGTCGTGTTCGCACGATCGGCGGTCAGCCCTTGGCGGGCGTCGTCACCTTGGTCTTGATCGGATGCCGCCAGACGGATCAATCGGGCAGCATCACTTGTCCGCGCGTAAGGCCTCGACTTGCGCCACACTCAGGCCGGTGGCTTGGGCAATCTGCCCGTCGGTGAGCA
>NZ_JCAQIA010000069.1:0-5810 GCF_059621085.1 Halochromatium sp. NSM3
CCCCGGTCTGGGCTTGCGAGAGCGCCTCGATCAGCACCTGATGCCGACGCCGCAGCTGCAGCGACTCGAAGGCAACGCCCGCGAGGCTGGTCGCGACCTCCAGAACCTTGCGGGCAAAGCACGCATCGGCGGTGTCCGGTTCGGTTGCCTGGTGTTCGATGGCGATGAGCAGGCTGGCATGCCCGACGATCGGGAGCACGAGACCAGAGGCCGCAGCCGCGTCCGTGTCCGAGAGGCTGGCCGCAGCGGGCAGCGGATAGGGGGTTGCGGTTTTGAGGGCGTCCTTGCAGCAGGCGATGACGGCCGCTTGGGCGAGCAGCGACGGGGTGCCGTTATCGGGTGCGAGCGCTGCGACACAGGCCCTGCCGAGCGGTTTGAGTTCACCGCTCGGTCCTTGCCGCAGCAGCAGGCAGGTATGCGTCGGCAGCAGGCGCTCGAGTTCGCCGCACAGATCATCGGCGAAGGCGGGCTCGTCCTCATCGCGCTCGATCAGCCGCGAGAGCAAGGTGGCTTGCAGCGTCGCGATCGACTGTTGTTGGCTCTGGCGCTGCTTCTCGCTCTCGAGCAGGTCGAAGCTGACACGGAGCGATTGCGCCATGTCGGTGACGGTCGCGGCGAGTTCGTCGGTCTCGCGGATCGCATTGTTGGTCAGTCGTGGCAGCGGTTGCGAGCCAGCGATCGCGGTCGGCAACTGCTGCGTGGCTTGCACCAGTTGCTGTAAGGGGTGGGTCAGCCTACTGCTGAGCCAGGCGGCGAGGGTGATGCCGAACAGCGCGAGGCTGAGCAAGGCCAAGAGTAGACGCAGGATCTGCTGTTGCAGCGCATCGATCAGCGGCGCCGCGCTGAAGCTGACGATGAGCGCCTGATGGGCGAGTGGCGACAGATCTTTAGGCAAGCGAACGCTGTAGTCGGCGTCGCGCCAGAGCGCGATCAGGGACGTATAGGAGGGTTCGGGCAGGGTCACCAAGAGTCCTTCCACCGAGGTTGTGCGACGGCCCTCTTCGGCGTCAGGCGCCCAGGTGGACCAGGGCTCGAAGGTGAGCGACAAGCCCGGCCCCCAGTCAACGGAGAGCTGCCGGCAGAGCGATTGGCTCAGGGCATCGAGCGCGGCCTCAAGCTCGAGCGGGTCGATCGTTTCGACATCGACACGCTGAGCGAGCTGGTTCACGACCACGGCGCCGGTCAGCTTGGCGCGCTGGGCGAACTCGGTCTCCAGGCGATGCTTGAGCCCCATGTTCAGCCACATGGTGAGCAGCAACGCCGGTAGCAGGAGTGCGAGCAGTAAGACATTGAACAGCACGCGACGGAAGCTAATAACGCCACGTTGACTCTTCAGGAACAGGGCCACCGTCAAGACGATCAAGCCGGCAACGGCGGCATTCAGGAGGCCGTTGATCGCTTCCTTGAGCGCGAGCATCCAGGTCGAGGTCGCCTCAAGCCCGAGGGCGAAGTGATCGAAGAACAGGCTGAGCGGAATGCCGAGCAGCACCCAATACAGGGCATCGCTGGTGGCGAGCATGGGAATGCGTTGCTCGCGGCGCGCGGCGCGCTGCCGCAGCCCGCCGACGAACGCAATCTCGGCCACCAAGACGATGGCGGCGTAAGGATGCTCCAACAGCAGCCAGGTCGCGCTGCCGCCGACCACAGCGACCAGCAGGCCGGCGCGCGGGCCGAGCCAAAACAGGGCCAGCAACGCAGCAATGGAGCCGAACCGGAAATCAACGCCAAAGAACAGCGCGAGACTAAACGTGTTGCCTAGGAATGCCAATAGGCACAATAACGCGACCAGAAAAAACCGGATCATCCGTGTCGGCTTATGACTCATGAGCGATGTCCCGTGTTGATCGAGGGCGCTTTAGGAATGCTAACGCAATAGGCAATCCTGAAGGTGATTCAGTACCATATACAAAATGGGTTCAGCGCCGGGTAAAGACTTATAAAGGTCGCTACCTAGGGATGGCCGCGAACGGTAACAATAACCGACGCGATGCCGGCCAAAATGCGGGACAGAATGCTTGCAAAAAACCCAGGCCAGTGCCGCGCGAGGCGCCTGGTTAGGGGGCAGGCGGGCAGGTAAGGTAGGCAGGCGGAGTTGAGGGAAGCGGGCCGGCCGGCTCAGGACTCCGCTGGGTTTTCGTCGGCGGCGTCCATCCCTTCGAGCCTCAGGCGGTAGCCAAAGCCGCGCACGGGGCTGATCACAAGCTCGTCGATGTCGGTCTCGCGCAGCTTGCGCCGGATGTTGCCGATGTGCACGTCGATGCTGCGATCGCCCGGGTCCTGGGGGCCACGGTTGCTCAGGCGCTCGCGACTGACGGCGCGGCCATGCTGGCGCAGCAGGATGCCGAGCAGGCGTGCTTCGGTGCCGGTCAGGGTGAGGTCCGTCGCCGAGGCGCCGTTGCGATGGAGAGTTTGGGTGTTGGTGTCCAAGCGAAAGGGGCCAAACTCGACCATCCCCGCCGGCACATCGTCGAGCGCGCGGCGGCGCAAGACCGCGCGGATGCGCGCGAGGAGTTCCTCGATCGCGAAGGGCTTGACGATATAGTCATCCGCGCCCGCGTCGAGGCCCTCGACGCGGTCTTCGAGTTCCAGGCGTCCGGTGATGATGATCACCGCCACCGTGGTTGTCGAGACCAGCTCGCGGGCGATGTCGATGCCATCCTCGCCCCCCAGGTTGAGATCCAGCAGCACAAGGTCGGCTTCGTTGCGGCGGTAGGCCTGGCGCAGTGCTTGACTGCTATCGGCGAGGCTGACCTGATAGCCCGCCTTGGTCAGGTTACGCTGGAGCGCGAGCCCCATGCGCTGATCATCCTCGACGACGATGATGCTTGGTTTTTCGTCCATCGTTATTCAGCACATCAATGAACGTCGCCGGACGGCATCAGGAGGAGGTGAACTGTTCGATCGGCACGGGGCGACCGAACAGATAGCCTTGCAGACGATCGACGCCCATCGCGATGAGCCGATCGCGTTGCGCCTCGGTCTCGACGCCCTCGGCGACCACCTGCAGGTTGAGGCTGTGGGCCATGTGCAGCATGGAAGCGATGAGATTAGCGGATTTCTCCGAGTCGAACATCTCGGCGACGAAGGAGAGATCGATCTTCAGCGCGTCATAGGGCAGTTCGGCGAGGGCGCGGATGCTCGAGTAGCCGATGCCGAAATCATCGATCGCCAGCGAGGCGCCACCGAGGCGCAGTTGGGTGGTCAGCGCGCGCATCTGTTGCAGGTCGGGCAGGATCGCCGTCTCGGTGAGTTCGATGACGATGCGACTGCTGCCGGCAAAGGCATCGACCAGGCGTTTGACCATCGCGGTCGCGCCCTTGCGTTCGATGTTGGCGGCGGACAGGTTGACCGAGAGGAACTCGAGCCCGAGCGGCCTGAGTTGCGGCTCGAGTTCGATCAGGCGTTCGCTGAGCACGCGCGTCAGCTCCATGATCAGCCCGGAGCGCTCGGCGAGCGGGATGAAGGCGCCGGCGCCAAGCACGCCGCCCTCGGGCAGCGGCAGGCGGGCTAAGACCTCGGCGCCGACCGGCAGCAAGGTGCGCGCCGAGAGGATGGGCTGGAAGTAGGGCGTGATGCGCCCCGCGCGCAGGTACTCGCGCAGCTCCTCGACACTGAGTTCAGCCTGCCCCCCACCCGGGCCTGCGCCTGGCCCCCCACCCGGAGCGCGGGCCTTTGCCGAGCGCTCTGGTGGGCTGCGTCGGGACAGCACCGCCGGGAGTTCGCGCACCAGGTTGGCCTTGTTGACGACACCGTAGACGGTCAGCCCATTGCCTTGGGCGATGCGCCGAGCGGTATCCAGCAGTTCGTCGCCGTGTCCGGACAGGAACACGAGCGGCACCGTGGGATGATGCTCGGCGAGCCAGCCAAGCACGTCGACGCCGGTTTCGGTACCCAGACCAAGGTCTAACACGATAATATCCGGCACCTGCCGGTCGAGATCTTTTCGCAGCGCATGACTCGTGGTTTGGAAGCGCACCTTATGACCAAGCGAGCCGGCAAAGCGGCGCAAGGTTCTTTCCATGCGCGGATCGTCATCCAAGCAACTGAGGATCATGGTTCTCTATCTCGGTACTCTCCAGCTAAGCACGATCATAACGGAGCACAGCGCAGGTTCATAGGTTCCGCGCGCGCCGATTCAACCCCTTACGAGGTTCTCTTGCATCAACATCCCTCGAGCCCCTTCGCTCGTGCCCCCGCTTCATCATCCCTGCTGCAACTGCCTCCCGCCATCCGCCTGCTCATGCTTGTGTTGCTAAGCCTGTGGGCCCTGGCCGGCAACACCTTGACGCTGCCGCTGTTCATCGGCTTCGACCTGCTATTTGGCTCCATCGCTGCCTTTCTGGCCATGTACTGGCTTGGCCTGCCGGCGGGTCTGCTCGTCGCGGCGATCGGTAGCAGCACGACCTGGCTGCTTTGGGGGCATCCCTATGCCATGCTCATCAGCCTTGTCGAGATTGTGTTCGTCGGCGGGCTGCGTCAACGCGCGATGCGCCAACATCGGCGTCGCCCGGCCTTCGCCGCGCTCGATGCGCTCTTCTGGCTGGTGCTCGGGATACCGCTGGCGTTGCTCTTTTACCACTTCGCCCTGGGGATGGAGTGGATCACGACCTGGCTGGTCGCGCTCAAGCAGGCCCTCAATGGCATTATCAATGCTGCGAGCGCGGGTCTGATCGTGCTGGTGGCGGCCCTGATCTGGGGCCAGCGTCGGGCGATCACCTTCGATCGCATCTTGTTCAATATCCTCGTGCTGTCGCTGCTGGCGCCGGCCCTATTGCTCAGCGTTTGGCAGAACAAGGATCTGGTGCTCGAGCTGCAAGCCGTCGAGACCGACCTGATCGAGCGCGGCGAGCTTGATCCCGCTCATAAGGGCATCGGCGATCAGTGGCGCGAGCAGCGCAGTCTCGAGGTCGAGCCCTGGTTGTCGCTCACCTTGGAGTCGCCGCTGACGCCGCTCATCGACGACCTCAAGGGATACTTCCTGCGGCTGCTCCTGGCCTTGCTCGGCCTGGCCCTGTTCGGCATCGCGCTCGCGGCCTGGCTCAGCATCTGGTTGACCCGCCCCCTGCATCAACTGATCGAGTCCACTCAGCGGCTGCCAGCGGCGATTGCCGGCTCCCGGCCCATGCCGCAACTGACCAAGACCCCGATCCGCGAGACCGACGAGCTGGCCGAGACCATGATCGGCATGGCGCACTCGCTGCGCGTCAGCTTCGAGCAGCTCGAGCAGGAGAAGCAGCGCCAGAGCCGTCAGCAGGCGATGGCGGCCTTGCAGGCCAGACTGCTCTCGGAGCTGGTTGAGCGACAGGGCGATGAGGACTCCTTTGGGGAGTCGCTCTGCGCCGAGGTCGAGGGCATCCTGCCGAGTTATACCTGCCTGCTGCTGAGGCAGGCGGCGGATGGCAGCTTCACCTCGCTGAGACGCGCGCGGATTAGAGGCGCCGCCGGTGTCAGCGCGACGCAGCTCGCCGAGCATCCCGCATTGATCGCCTGCTGTGACCAGGCGTTGCGCTCGGCAAAGGCGCGTCCATTGGCGCTGAGCGACAGCCTCGCGGACGCGCGCTTTGAGAACGGGCCATCCCCCGAGATCCCGGCATTATCCGGACTGGTGTTGCCGATCGTTGGCTATTCGACGGTGCTCGTCGCCATCGAGCAGCGCCCGCGCCTGCGCGAGCAGACCGAGACCGGCGCCGCCTTCGCGCGCGCGATCTTGGACATCGCTAGCAGCACCGCCGGTGTCGCCTTCGAGGCGCTGCAACTGCGGCGTCGGCATCAGGTGCTGATCGAGGCGCTCTCGCAAGCCCAGACCGGGG
>NZ_JCAQIA010000091.1:0-1049 GCF_059621085.1 Halochromatium sp. NSM3
CCTGATTAGCAAGCTTCTTCAGCCAGACGAAGCCAGCGCGCAGGACGCGGCCCGGTGGTTGTCGCCGCCAGCAGCAGGCGGCTGTGGATCGTCTCCAGATGGAAGCGCCGGTTGAAGCGATAGGCGAAAGTGCCGAGATAGCGCGCACGATACTTCTCGAAGTCAAAGGCATGGTAGGCGCCGCCGAAACTGCTCTTGAGATTGCCCAAGAGCGTGTTGACCCAGCTGAACTGCGGTAAGTCCTTTGGTTTGCGCGACCCAACGACAATGACATGATGCGTACAGCCGGCATCGGTGACCCCGGCGAAGCAGGCCAAGCCATCGGAGGTCACCTCGCAACCGGGAGCCAAATCGCGGCGCGCCCACTCGGCCATCGCCTTGCGGGTGAAGCCAGCAACAGCGGCCATTTTGGTGTAGAGCGGATGGCCTTCGGGGCTCAAGGACACCGCCGCGACGAAGGGAACCTTGTTCTCCGAGCCCCGCCCGGGCGTGCCGCCGGCCAGCTCGCCGCCGAGGTAGACGTCATCGACCTGGACGTCACCACTGAGCGCATAGGCGCTGTCGCGCTCGGTCATGGCCTGCATCAGCTTGTGCTGGATCAGCCACGCGGTGGGATAGCTCACGCCCAGCAGCCGTTTCAGGGCCAGCGCCGAGAGGCCCGTCTTGGCCTGACTGATCAAATAGATCGCCAGAAACCAAACCGTCAGCGCCAAGTGGGTGCTCTGAAACAGGGTGCCGGCGATCAGCGAGGTCTGGGTCCGACAGGCCCGGCACTGAAAGGTCTTGTGGGCGCCGACATGGAGGATGTAGGCCTGCGAATGGTCGCACTTGGGGCAACGAAATCCCTCGGGCCAGCGCAGCCGTTCGAGCTCGGCCTCGCAGAGCGCCTCGGTGCCGAACTGCTCGGTGAACCTCGGCAACGACAACCCGGGTTGAAATTGAATGCGGTTCATCGGCATGACGAGGTCCTTCGAGCAAGCGGGAGTCGCTCCACTATGCGCCTTTCCTCGGCGGAAAAGGGGCTTGGCTGAAGAAGCTTGCTAATCAGG
>NZ_JCAQIA010000092.1:0-1048 GCF_059621085.1 Halochromatium sp. NSM3
AGGAACGGCTGGTCTTCGAGTCGCTGCGCGCTTGGCTGATCCGTGGCGGTTACAGCTACCGCAAGCTGTTCTGGATGACCGGTTTTCTGGCCTTCTTCATCTCGCCGGTTGCGGACAATCTCACCACCGCCTTGTTGATGTGCGCGGTGGTCATGGCGGTTGGTGCCGACAAACCCAAATTCGTCGCCCTGGGCTGTATCAACATCGTCATCGCCGCCAATGCGGGTGGGGCGTTCAGCCCGTTCGGTGATATCACTACCCTGATGGTCTGGCAGAACGGCGTCTTGCCGTTCCAGACCTTCTTCCTGCTCTTCATCCCCGCGCTTGTGAACTATCTGGTGCCGGCGTACTTCATGCATCAGGCGATCCCGGACGAGACCCCGCCGGCGAGTGACGAGGTGGTCAAGACTAAACGCGGGGCCAAGCGCATCGTGTTTCTCTTCCTGCTCACCATCGCGACCGCCGTGAGCGTACACAACTTCTTCCATCTGCCGCCGGTGCTCGGCATGATGACCGGGCTGGCCTATCTGAAGTTCTTCAGCTATTACCTTTACATGAGCGGCGAGATGTCGACCGTCAAGGCGGGCACGCTCGAAGACACGATGCCGTTCGACATCTTCAACAAGATTGCCCGGGCGGAATGGGACACGCTGCTGTTCTTCTATGGCGTGATTCTCTGCGTCGGCGGTCTCGGCTTCATCGGCTACCTCGAGCTGGTGTCCGCATTTGCTTATATCGACGTCGGCCCGATTTTCGCCAATAGTATGGTCGGCATCCTGTCGGCAATCGTCGACAACATCCCGGTGATGTTCGCGGTGCTGACGATGAATCCGGATATGTCTCAGGGGCACTGGCTGCTGGTGACCCTGACGGCGGGGGTTGGCGGTAGCCTGCTCTCCATCGGCTCCGCTGCGGGTGTGGCGCTGATGGGTCAAGCCAAAGGCGTCTATACCTTCTTCGAGCACCTGCGCTGGACCAAATACATTGCCCTCGGTTATGTCGCCAGTATCATTGTCCACTTCATTGTCAACTTTTGGACCTTCTCGAT
>NZ_JCAQIA010000010.1:0-95280 GCF_059621085.1 Halochromatium sp. NSM3
AGGCACAAGTCCACAGGGGCGTGTCATAGCCAAAGGCTTCGGGGGTCGTCTCCAGAACAGATCAATCAACTTGCCCCATCTCCGCCCGCACACAGCGCAGTACCCCATAGTCATACTCGCCGTTCAGGGCATCGAAGGCCGGTTTCAGGGCCGTCGGCGAGTCGAGCGGGGTCTGTTCGAGGGCATCGCGTATGGTTTTCAGCTCATCCTCGGAAAGGAAGACGACATCACGCAGGGCCAGCGCGCCGACCTCGATGCAGCGCGCAAGGTGGGTATAGATCGTGGTCGGCTTGAGCCCGCGCTGGCGGGCGATGTCATTGATGCCGAGACCAGCGCAGGAAAGCGCCAAGGTTTCGCGGACGGTCTCGCTGAGGCCGCCGCTCTGCCAGCTGCGACCGCTGAATGCTGTGGTGGGTGCACCGGTGGGTGCGCCGGTGGTGTCGCGCCCACGCTCACGACCGTGCACACGCTCGCGCTCAAGCTCAGGTTCTGCACGCAGCTTCTCGGGCGGCAGCGGGGGCAACCCCTCGGGACGACCATGCTCGCCCTCATGCGCCTGCAGCTCGGCGAGGAAGGCCTCGCCATAGCGCTCGAGCTTGACGACGCCGACGCCGCTGATGCGCGCCAGCTCATCGTGGCTGCGTGGTCGGTAGCGGACCAGCTCGCGCAGGGTGCTGTCCGGGAAGATCGCGAAGGGGGGCACGCCTTGGGTCTCGGCGAGCGCGCGACGGCGGGTGCGCAGGCGCTCCCAGAGCGCATTGCTCTCTGGATCAGCCGGGGCGGCGGCTGGCGCTCGGCGCTCGGCGCGCGAGCGCTTGCGATCGGGATCGCGGCGTAGGTCGAGCCGCTGCTCCCCACGCAGGATCGGACGACAGGCCTCGCGGTTGAGCCGCAGCCCGCCATGGCCCTCGATATCGACCTGAGCGAGTCCCGCCGCGACCAACTGCCGATAGACCGAGCGCCATTGCTCGGCGTTCAGCTCGGTGCCAATGCCGAAGGTGCTGACGCGATCATGGCCGAAGCGGCGCATGCGCGCATCGGCCTTGCCGAGCAGGACGTTGGTGAGATAGCTGGCGCCAAAACGCTCACCGGTGCGATGGATGCAGGACAGCGCCTTCTGCGCGATGACGGTGCCGTCGTAGCACTCGACCGGGGTCAGGCAGGTATCACAGTTGCCGCAGGCGGGGCTGCCGGTCTCGCCGAAGTAGTCGAGCAGCACCTGGCGCCGGCAGCGGGTGGTTTCGCACAGGCCGAGCAGGGCGTTGAGCTTGTGCAATTCGACCAACTTGAAGCGCTCCTCGGCCTCGGAGCTTTCGATGATGCGCCGCAGCGTGGCGACATCGCTGAGGCCGTAGGTGAGCCAGGCGTCAGCCGGCAGCCCATCACGGCCGGCGCGGCCGGTCTCCTGGTAATAGGCCTCGATACTCTTCGGCAGATCGAGATGAGCGACGAAGCGCACATCGGGCTTGTTGATACCCATCCCGAAGGCGATGGTGGCGCAGATGATCACACCCTCGCGGCGCAGGAATTCGGCCTGATGGATCTGGCGAACACGGGTCTCGAGTCCCGCGTGATAGGGTAGAGCCGTGAAGCCCTGAGCGGCGAGAAAGTCAGCCGTCTCCTCGACCCGCTTGCGCGACAGGCAATAGACGATGCCGGCATCGCGCGGGTGCTCCTCGCGCAGGAAACGCAACAACTGCTGGCGCGGTTGCTGCTTCTCGACGATGCGGTAGCGGATGTTCGGCCGATCGAAGCTGGAGACGAAGCAGCCGGCCTGCTCGAGATTGAGGCGGGCGATGATCTCGTTGCGGGTTGGCGTATCGGCGGTGGCGGTGAGCGCGATGCGTGGAATCGTCGGCCAGCGCTCGTGCAGGATGTTGAGCTGCACATACTCGGGGCGGAAATCATGCCCCCATTGGGAGACGCAGTGCGCCTCGTCGATGGCGAACAGGGCAATGGCAGACTGATCGAGCAGGCTGAGGAAGCGCTCAGTCAGCAGGCGCTCAGGCGCGACATAGAGCAGATCCAGTTCGCCGGCGCGCAGGGCCTGCTCGACGCGGCGTTGCTGGTCGACATCCAACGAGGAGTTGAGGAAGGCCGCGCGCAGGCCGAGCTGGCGCAGGGCATCGACCTGATCCTGCATCAGCGCGATCAGCGGCGAGACGACGATCCCAGTGCCCTCGCGCAATAGCGCTGGGATCTGGTAGCACAGCGACTTACCGCCGCCGGTCGGCATCAGCACCAGCGCATCGCCACCGCCGGCAACATGCGCGATGATCTGCTCCTGCGCGCCAATAAAGTGGGCGTAGCCGAAGGTGCGGCTGAGGATCTCGAGCGCGGCGGGTGGGGTGCCTTGGCCCACATCGCTGTGGCGCCAGCGACTGCAATTGGCCTCATCGCGAGGTTCAGCGCGCACGGGGTTGGATGACATCAAGACCTCGCCGGGGTTTCGTTGACTGACTGCACACCGCATTCTATAGCCTTGGTCGGATCGCCTCGGGCTCGCGATGAGGCTGCCCGCAAGCCCGAGATTGAGCCATGCCGCATGATGCCTTTCGACAGGAGAAGATGTGATGACCCATGCACAGCAAGCCTTCACCCAGCTCGCCCGGCAACCCGATGACAAGATCGATCTGGCCGCCGGGGCGTTGGCGGTCAGTGGCCTGTTCCAACAGGAGTTGGCGAACGACGCGCCCCTGGCCGCGCTCGAACGGTTGGCGAGCGAGGCGGGCAACCGCGTGCTCCCGCACGCTGATGTGTTCGACAAGGTGCGGGCGTTGAACGATTTCCTGTTCGAGGAGCACGGCTTCGCCGGCAATCAGGACGATTTCTACGATCCGCGCAATAGCTTCCTGGATCAGGTGCTGAGCCGTCGGCTCGGGATTCCGATCACGCTTGCGGTGCTCTATGTCGAGATCGCCGGCCGTCTCGGCCTGCCGGCCTACGGGGTTGGCTTTCCGGGGCATTTCCTGGTCCGCATCGGGCGTGGCGACACGGCCTTGATGCTGGATGTCTATGCCGGCGGCGTCGCGCTGCCGGAATCCGAGCTGGATCAGCGTCTGGCCGATCTCTATGGTCAGGGCACCCTGAGGATTCAAAGCCATCCGGCGTTGCTGCGCCCGGCCACCAAGCGCGAGATCCTGGTGCGTATGCTGCGCAATCTCACCGGCATCTATCGCGACTGCGGCGAGCGCATCAATCAGCTTGCGGCCCTGACCGCCTCGTTGACGCTGGCGCCCAACCTGCCCGATGAACTGCGCGAGCGCGGGCTGCTGTATCGCGATCTCGACTACGCGCCGGCGGCACTCAGCGATCTGCGCCGCTTCATCGAGGTCTCCGACGATGCCGAGCAAATCGCCGCCGTGACGCAGATCATCGACGAGCTTGGCGGTCAGCCGATGCGGTTGCACTAAGGCTGGGAGAGGCTGGCGCGGCGGAACGTCCGTCGCGCCCTGACCGAAGCGTCTCAAGCGACTGGAGCAGGACACGAGGTCGATATGCTGCGAACGATTGCCAACATGATGACCAGCGCCCTGGGACGGGGCGACGCTGGCCGCGTCCAGGCCAACCGCAGAAGACGCCATAGCGAGCTGGCTGCCATGCGCCGGGAAAACGAGAAAACAATCGAGCACGCTCGTGATTTGATGCGTTATGTCGTCGAACACAGCAATAGCGAGATCGCGATCTTCGATCGTCATTTGAACTTCATTTACGTCAGCAAGCGCTTTTTGAGCGATTACGGTATCAGAGAGACGAATGTCATCGGCCGCCACCATTATGACATCTTTCCCGAGATTCCGCAGAAGTGGAGGGATGTTCACCAGCGGGCATTAAAAGGCGAGGTGGTGAGAAACGACGAAGATTGCTTTGAAAGGCCGGATGGAAGCATTGACTGGACGAGATGGGAATGTCGGCCCTGGTACAATGAAGAACATGCGATCGGAGGCATGATCATTTATACCGAAGTGATCACTGAACGCAAACGAAAAGAGGACGAATTGCGGGCCTTCCGCAGCATGTCGGATCAAGCCAATGTTGGTATCGCCATTGGAAATCTTGACTGCACGTTGCGGTATGTGAATGAAGAATTCGCGCGCATGCACGGCTGGACGGCCGAAGAGCTTGTTGGCCAACATCTCTCGATCCTGCATAACGAGCAACAACAACCGCGAATGCAGCAGCTATTAGACCTGCTCAATACCCAGGGCGGATGTGTTGCCGAGGAAGTCTGGCATGCTCGCAAGGACGGTTCGGTTTTTCCCTCGGAGATGAATCTCAAGCTGATCGTCGATCACAACGGGCAACCCCAGTTTACCACCGCTTCAGTGGTCGATATTACGCAGCAGAAACAGGCCGAGGAAGCGCTGAGAGCAAGCGAGCGGCGCTTCCATGGGATTCTGAAGAATGTGGCCACGGTGGCGGTGCAGGGCTATCTCAAGGACGGCACCATCACTTACTGGAACCAGGCCTCCGAAGCCTTCTATGGCTATACCGAGGAAGAAGCGCTCGACCGCAATCTGCTTGATCTGATCATCCCGCCCGCCCGGCGCACCCAGGTCCGGGTCGAGATGCGCCAGATGGCCGAAACCGGCGAACCGATCCCCGCTGCCGAAATGGCCATGAGGCGCAAGGACGGCACATCGATGCTGGTGTATTCGTCCCACACCCTGGTGCAGGTTCCGGGAAAGGAACCTGAGATTTTCTGCATCGACACCGACCTCAGCAAGCTCAAACAGATGGAGCAGGCCACTCAGGCCAAGAGCGCCTTCCTAGCCAACATGAGCCACGAGATCCGCACGCCACTGAACGCTATCATCGGCTTGACGCACCTGATGCGCAAGGCGGGCATGACGGCGGAACAGGCCGAGCGTTTGGATAAGATGGAGAGCGCTGGCAGACACCTGTTGTCGTTGATCAACGACATCCTGGATCTGTCGAAGATCGAGGCCGGCCGGGTGCAGCTCGAGGCGATCGACTTCGATCTGTCCAGCCTCATCGACCGCGTCGTCTCGTTCGTGGGCGCCTCGGCCGAGGCCAAGGGGCTTGCCATCGACGTCGATCTGGGGCAAGTGCCGCGCACGCTCTGCGGTGATCCGACCCGGTTGCGCCAGGCCCTGCTCAATTATGCGAGCAATGCTGTCAAGTTCACCGAGGCCGGCCGCATTCGCATTCGCACGCGCTTGCTGGAGGATCGGGGCGAGACGCTGCACATCCGCTTCGAGGTCGAGGACACCGGCATCGGCATCGCCCCCGAGACCTGCGCGCGGTTGTTCCAATCCTTTGAACAGGCGGATGCCTCGACCTCGCGTCGGTATGGCGGCAGCGGTCTTGGCCTCGCGCTGGCCCGGCGTCTGGCGACGCTGATGGGCGGCGAGGCGGGGGTCGAGAGCACGCTTGGAAAGGGGAGTACCTTTTGGTTCACCGCTTGGCTGCAACCTGGCAGTGGTGTCGCGCCGACCTACATGCTGGCGACCGACGCAGGGGCCGCGACGCGGTTGCGGGAGCGTCCGGGCGGCGCACGCTTGCTGCTGGCCGAGGACCATGCCATCAATCGCGAAGTGGCGCAGGAACTGCTGCGGGACGTGGGGGTGACGGTGGACATGGCGCTGAATGGCCGCGAAGCCCTGGCCATGGCGCGGGAGGGGAATTACGATCTGATCCTGATGGATGTGCAGATGCCGGAGATGGAT
The DNA here is from genome assembly GCF_059621085.1 of Halochromatium sp. NSM3. Lineage (NCBI taxonomy): Bacteria > Pseudomonadati > Pseudomonadota > Gammaproteobacteria > Chromatiales > Chromatiaceae > Halochromatium > Halochromatium sp. NSM3. Next base: position 5,691 of record NZ_JCAQIA010000010.1, read on the forward strand.
GGTCTCGCGGCCACGCGCGCGATCCATGCCCTACCAAAGAGGGCGCGGGTGCCGATTTTGGCGATGACCGCCAATGTCTTTGACGAGGGACGCCATGCCTGCATCGAGGCCGGCATGGACGATTTCATTCCCAAGCCGGTGGAGCCCGCGCAACTCTATGCGACCTTGCTCAAGTGGCTGCCGACGGCGACCGCCGAGCAGGCTGCGGCGCCCGCACCCACGGCCGATTCCGCGCGAGATTCCGCCCGAGACTCCGCGCTCGCGCCGATGCCGACATGGTTTGCGCGCTTGCAGGCGGTCCCCGATCTCGACGCTGCTGCGGGTCTGGCATGGGTTGACCACGATCTGGCCCTTTATCGGCGCATCCTCGGGATGTTCATCCGCTCCCATGGCGAGGACGCGCAACGCCTCGAAAGCCTGATCCTGAAGGGCCAACTCGATGCCGCCGAGCGCATTGCGCATGCGCTCAAAGGCACCGCCGGCACGATCGGCGCGCAGCCGATCCAGACCCTCGCCAGCGACCTCGACGCCGCGCTCAAGCACCAGGATGGCGAGGCCGCGCGTGTCCCGCTGGCGATGTTGACCACGCGCCTGCCGCGTTTGATCGAGGCCTTGGATGCCGTCTTGGCGGAACCGACGACGGCAGGCACGCCGCAACCGGCCGCAACCGCGCTTACGCCGGAACAGCGGGCGGCGATCGCGACCCTGCGCGCCCTGCTCGAAAGCGACGACAGCCGCGCGCGTCATGCGTTGGCGGCGCACCGCGCCAGTGTTAAGGTGGTCCTTGGTAGCGCTGTCCTGGCCAAGTTGGAATCCTCCGTCAACCGCTTCGATTATGCGCAGGCCTTGCGGCTTCTGAAGGAAAACGCCAGTGATCACTTCAAACACGATCCTCGTCGCCGATGATGAGTCCGCAGACCTAGCCGTTCTGGTCGACCTGCTGGAGCCGGATTATCGCGTCCGCGTCGCCCAATCCGGCCAGCAAGCCCTGCGGGCCGCGACCCGCGAACCCCGCCCAGACTTGATCCTCCTCGACATCCAAATGCCCGACCTGAGCGGCTATCAGGTGCTTGAAGCGCTACACGCGCAGGCCATCACCCGAGACATTCCGGTGATCTTTATCACTGCACGGACGGCAACCGAAGATGAGGAACGCGGTCTGGAACTCGGCGCAGCGGATTTCATCGTCAAGCCGATCCAACCGGGCGTCTTGCGCGCCCGGGTCCGCACCCAGCTCGAAAACAAGGCCGCGCGCGATCTACTCAAGGATCGCAACGACTGGCTCAAGCGCGATCTGCTGCGCGCCCAGCAGGCTGGCCGCATCGGTAGCTGGAAGGTGGATCTGAACACGGACCATCTCGAATGGTCGCCTCAAACCTATCACCTGTTCGGGCTTGAACCCGACGCACCGCTCGGCTTCGCAGCGTGTATCGAAGTCGTCTATGCCGAGGACCGAGAGCGGGTAAAAACCGCCTGGGAGGCGGCGCGCGCCGGCGAACCCTATGACATCGAGTTTCGCACGGCCAACAGCGAGGGCCAAACCTGGCTGCGCTCAATCGCCGAATTTGTCGATGACGACGCAGGCAAGCCGACTATCGCGCTGGGCACGATCCAAGACATTACCGACAAAAAACACCACGAACAGCAACTAGAAGCGCTGGCGTTCAGCGATCCGTTGACCGGGTTGCCCAACCGCTATGCATTCGACCAACGCGCCGATCGGCGATTGCAACAGATGGTCGACGGCCCCTATGAAACCTGCGTTTATCAGATCGATCTCGATGGACTAGGCCAGATCAATGCCAGCCTCGGCGAAACGGCGGGTGATGCAGTGCTGCGCATCATTAGCCAGCGCTTGCAGGCGTTTGCTGGAGACATCGGCCAGGTCGCCCGCCTCAGCGGCGACCATTTTGCGCTCGCAATGTATGAATGCACTGGCGAGGAGTGCGTTGTAGAGCAGGTGGAAGCGATCAAGCAGGTGATCAAACTAGGCAATGACAGCCTGTGGGTGAGTGCCTGCATTGGCGCGGTCCACAATACCGGCAATCTGTTTCGCCAGGTCGGACCTTTGCTGCGCATGGCGGATCAGGCTATGTACCAGGCCAAATTGGCTGGCAAGGGTCAGCATGTGCAGTTCTATCTGTCGCAATACCAGTCCGACTGCGCGTTGCAAACGCGGCTGGACGAGATTCGCCAAGCCCTGCGCGCGCGCGACTTCAGGCTCTACTATCAACCCAAGGTGGATCTGCTCAATGGCGACCTGATCGGGCTGGAGGCGTTGATCCGCTGGCAACATCCCGAACGCGGCGTGCTCGGCCCTGGCGAGTTCATCCCGCACCTCGAAGGTCATCCGCTGATGGTGGATCTGGGCGACTGGGTGATCGATACGGCGCTGGCGCAATTGCTGGCGTGGCAACAGGCGGGGTTGACCACCACCGTGAGCGTCAATGTCGCCTCGAGTCAGCTCCAGCATCCGGCGTTTGTCGACAAGCTGGCCGCCTGTCTCGCCGCCTATCCGTCGTTGGACGCTGGACAATTCGCGATCGATCCCGCGCACTTCGAGCTGGAGGTGCTTGAGAGCGGGCCGATGTTGGATTTGAACCGCTCCATCGAGATCTTCAAGCGGCTTCGGGAGATCGGCGTGACCATCTCGCTCGATGATTTTGGCACCGGTCATTCATCGCTGCAGACGCTCCATGCGCTGAGTCCGACGATCCTCAAAATCGACCGCAGCTTTGTCCTTGGCATGCTCAGCGACGGCAGATGCCAGTCCATCGTCAAGGCCATCCTGGATCTAGGGCGCAGCTTTGGGCTGAAGGTCGTCGCCGAAGGACTGGAGACACCAACCCACGGTGAAGCGCTGATCGATCTCGGCTGTCGCTACGCCCAGGGCTATGGCATCGCCCGCCCGATGCCGGCCGAGCAGGTGACGGACTGGCTGGCGCAGTGGCGCGAGCAGAAGCCGGCGTGGATTGGAATGCGCGACGGAACCGCAAGCGACTAGCACGAGCTGGCGGGCAGCCCTAATGCACGCGCGGCGGTAGTTTGCGATACCGCACCGTCTTCACTGCGGTCTCGTCGGCCTGGATGATCTCCAGCGGATAGCCGCCCAGCTTGAGGCTGGTGCCGGGCTCGGGGATGGTTTCGAGATAATCCAGAATCAGGCCGTTGAGCGTTTTGGGGCCGTGGGTCGGTAGCGACCAGCGCATGGCGCGATTCAGCTCGCGGATAGTGATGGTGCAGTCGATCAGCAGGCTACCATCGTCGCTGCGATGGATGTCCGGGTAGGCATCGGCCGGGTCGGTGGTGAACTCGCCGACGATCTCTTCGAGCAGGTCGGCGAGGGTGATCAGGCCCTGGAAATCACCATACTCATCCACCACCAGCCCGACACGCTGGCGGGCGCGCTGGAAATTGATCAACTGCTGATAGAGATGCGTGCCCTCGGGCACAAAGTAGGGCTCGCGCGCGATCGAGCGCAGATAGTCCTTATCGAGCCGGCCGTGATCAATGCCGTGCTCGAGCAGCGCGTGCATCGCGGTGCGCGAGTGTATCAGGCCGACGACGTTGTCGAAGTTGCCGTCGAACAGCGGCAGCAGGGTGTAATTGGCACGGCGAATATCGGCGATGATCTCGTCGCTCGGGTCTTGCAGGTCGATGCCCTGGACCTCGTTGCGCGGGATCATGATCTCCTCGACCGTGGCGTTCTCCAGATCCAGGATCGCGATCAGCATGTCGCGGCTCTGCTGCGGGATCATGGCCCCGGCCTCGTTGACGACGGTGCGCAGCTCCTCGCGGCTGAGGGCGTGCTCCTGCCCGCCGTGCGGCCGAATGCCCATGAGCCTGAGCAGACTATTGGTGATCAGGTTGACCGCAGCAACCACCGGATACAAGAGCTTCAGCAGCAGCGTATAGACGTAGGCGGCCGGGTAGGCGATGCGCTCCGGATGCAAGGCGGCAAGGGTCTTGGGCGTGACCTCGGAGAAGATCAGGATGATCAGGGTCAGCAGCCCGGCGGCGATCGCGATCGCGCCCTCGCCGCCGATGCGCAGCGCGATCACGGTGGCGAGCGAGGAGGCAAGGATGTTGACGAAATTGTTGCCGAGCAGGATCAGCCCGATCAGCCGATCGGGGCGGTCGAGCAAGCGGCGCGCGAGGATGGCACCGCGTTTGCCTTGATCCGCCTGATGACTCAGGCGGTAGCGGTTCAGCGTCATCAACGCCGTCTCGGAGCCGGAGAAGAAGCCGGACAGCAACAGCAGTACGCCGAGCGAGGCGAACAGCGCGGACAGTGGGATCTCGTTCACGACGGCTTCACGACAGAGGGGTGGATGTCACTCGCTGAAGGAGTCCGTGCGGTAGCGCGCGACCTGGATGCGATCGGACCAATACTCCGGCGCGAGCCCGGCCTTCTGCTTCAGATGGCGCAGGAAGTCCTCGGGGCTTGGCAGTTGCGACCAGACCGAGGGCAGGAAGGTCCCGCAGTGCTGGCCTTCGCTGAGGATGAGGCCATCAATGCCGGGTTCGATCATGTTCAGCAGCTCGGCCTCGCTGCCGAAGATGATCGGTTGCGGTGGCGTCAACACCGAAAGGCTGATCCGCGCGCGGTCCAATTCCTCGGCGCTCAGCGGCGGGAAGCGTGGATCGCGAAAGGCGGCCGCGTAGGCGTTCTCGGCGACATCGCGGGCAAGGGCGGTGACGGCGTCGAGATGGCCGATGCAGCCGCGCAGTTGGCCGTCTTGCTTGAGGGTGACGAAGCTCGCGCGCGGCGCGCGCAAGGCGGGCGCCTCCTGTTCGGGATCGATTGCCAGTGGCGCGCCCTGCTGGAGTCCGTGCGCGATCGAGTCGCGCGCGATCGCGAGCAGGCGCGTGCGCTGGCTCGCGGCGAGCGCTCCATGACGCGCAACAGGCGCATCAGGTGTCTCAGGCGCACCATCAGTCACCTCAGGTGCGGGGGAATCTGGTCTTGAATCAGCTGAAGGCATAGGCGCCATAGCCTACCACGCGGTCGCGTGGTCCGACGGTATCACCCGAGTTGCGCAGATCTAGCAATCGACTCTTGGACTGGTGTGCGCCGGCGAGCCTCAGCAAGCCGGCGATGGCGGTGCGCCCGCAGGCCTGCTCGGGGGTGATCCGTTCGGGATGCAGGGTGCGGATCGCCTCCGAGGTACGCACGTCCAGGGTTTGGGCGGTGGCGTAGTCGAGGTAATGGCTCAGATCCGAGCTGATGACGATGAGACTGTCCTCGGCCTCCCAAAACGGTGCCAAGACCTTGGCCACCTGTTCGGCGTCGACCGCGCCGACTAACAGCGGGACCAGACTGAAGCGTTCCAGCAGCACCTGTAGGAAGGGCAGTTGCACCTCGATGCAATGCTCGCCCGCAAAGGCGGCATCCAGGCGCTGGATGTGCGGATGCGCGGCGATGAGCCGATCGATCGCGGCCTGATCGACCGGGACTTGGCCGAGCGGGGTCCCGAAGGCGGCGGCACTGCTCGTCGCCAGCCCGCGCACCGGCAGGCGATGCGGCGGTCCCAGAAGCGCCACCTGCTCGATGTGCGCAGCGCGCTCGGCGATGGCGGCATAGGCGCTACCGGCGATGGGACCGGAGAAGGCGTAGCCAGCATGGGGCGCGATGATCGCCTTGGGCTGGTTCGTCGTCGCGTTGGCTCGCCTGTGACCAGCAGTGATGAAGCCTTGCACGGTTCGGTCGAGCTGAATCGGGTCTTTGTCGTAGAAGAGGCCAGCAACGGCTGGCGGTTGGATCCTGGGCGGTTGCATGCTGCGGCACCTCATGATGCGGTTGGCCGGCGGTCTGTCGGTTGAAGAGCGGTCCGCCTGTGACGGCCGGCTGTGGTGCCTACAATTGTAGACAAGGAGGGCACCTCATGATCACATCGACCCCGCCGTTGGCCCATGAACGGCCCCATCCAACCCGCTTTTATCATCCGCTCGAGGATGGACGTATTCAATGCGATGTCTGCCCACGCGCCTGCGCCCTGCATGAGGGGCAGCGCGGCCTCTGCTTCGTGCGTGGGCGCGAGCAGGATGCGATTCAGCTCTACAGCTACGGGCGTTCGAGCGGTTTCGCCATCGACCCGATCGAAAAGAAGCCGCTCAACCACTTTTTGCCGGGCAGTTCGGTGCTCTCGTTCGGCACCGCCGGCTGCAACCTGACCTGTCGCTTTTGCCAGAACTGGGATATGAGCAAATCGCGCGCGATGGATCAGCTCGCCGCCAAGGCAACGCCGGAACAGATCGCCGCCACCGCCCTGCGGCACGACTGTCGCAGCGTCGCCTACACCTACAACGACCCGGTGGTCTTCCTCGAGTATGCCTGCGACACCGCGCGGGCCTGTCGCAAGCAGGGCATCCGCAATGTCGCCGTGACCGCCGGCTACATCAGCCCGGGTGCGCGCGAGACCTTTTTCGCTGATATGGATGCTGCCAATGTCGATCTGAAGGGCTTTACCGAGGCCTTCTACAAGCGCCTGTGCAGCGCGCGACTTGGCCCGGTGCTGGAGACGCTCGAGTACCTCCATCAGGAGACCGAGGTCTGGCTGGAGCTGACCACCTTGCTGATCCCGGGCGAGAACGACAGCGATGCCGAGCTGGCGCGGATGGCCGGTTGGGTGGTCGAGCATCTGGGATCCGAGGTGCCGATGCATTTCAGCGCCTTCCACCCGGACTATCGGATGCGGGATATCCCGCCAACACCGCCGTCGACCCTGAGCCGTGCCCGGCGCATCGCCCGCGAACAGGGTGTGCGTTACGCCTATACCGGCAATGTGCGCGACCCCGAGGGCGGCAGCACCTGGTGCCATGCCTGCGGCCATCGGCTGATCGAGCGCGATGGCTATCGGCTCGGGCGTTGGGGGTTGACCGAGGCGGGCACCTGCGCGCGTTGCGGCACCCGCTGTGCTGGGGTGTTCTAGACGCGATCCGGCGCTGTTGGACCGCGCCTGCGGAGCGTCGGCGCGGCTCGACGGCAAAAGCACTTGCGCTCGCGGCGACGGGGTTCATAATTGCCGGCTTTTTGCAGAGGTTCGGCCATGTTCAAGAACGCCAAGGTGTATCGGCTCCAGGTGCCGTTCGCGCTCGATCAGATGGCGCTGCACGCGCAGTTGGGCGAGCGCCGCTTCCGCCCCTGTGGACCGGTCGAGACCGCCACCATGGGTTGGACCGCGCCGCTGGGACCGAAGGCGGAACTGCTGGTGCACACGGTCGGCCAGGTGCATCTGCTCGCGATGCGCCGCCAAGAGCGGCTGCTGCCGGGCTCGGTGGTGACCGAGGCGGTGGCCGAGCGCGTCGCCGAAATCGAGCAGGCCGAGATGCGCGAGGTCGCCCGTCGCGAGCGCACGCAGTTGCGCGAGGAGCTGCTGGCGGAGATGTTGCCGAAGGCCTTCACCCGCTCGCGGCTGGTACGCGCCTACATCGATGCCGCCGACGGCTGGGTGGTGATCGATGCCGGCAGCGACAAGGCTGCCGAGGAGCTGCTGGCGTTGCTGCGCGAGAGTCTCGGCAGCTTCCCGGTCAAGCCGTTGGAGCCGCAGGTGATCGCGGCCGAGCGTCTGAGCAACTGGATTCGCTCCGGCAACGCCGCCGCTGGCATCGAGCTGGAGGATTCCTGTGTGCTGCAGGATGCCGAGGACGCGCGCTCGACGGTGCGTTGCCGGGGTCAGGACCTGAGCACACCGGAGATCCGCAACCATCTGGACACCGGCAAGCGCGCGGTCAGTGTCGGCATCAACTGGAAGGAGCGCCTGTCGCTGCTGCTGGGGGAGGATCTGAGCCTAAAGCGACTGCGCTTTACCGATGAAGTCACCAACGAACTTGATACCGGCGATGCCGATGACGACGGCGCTACGCTGGATGCCGAGCTGGCGCTGCTTTCGCTTGAGCTGCGGGCGTTGTTGAGCAGCCTGTGCGAGGAATTTGAGGTCGTGTCCGAGGTGCCGGCGCCCCAGCCCACGCCCAACCGGCCCACGCCCGACACGGATACACCGCCTTGGGCGTGAGGCTCGGGCCTGCGTCACGCCTGATAGTAATCCCGATACCAGTCGACGAAGCGGCGGATGCCGTCTTCGACGCTGGTCGCCGGGCGATAGCCGAGTTCGTCGACCAGGTCGCTGACATCGGCGTAGGTATCCGGCACATCGCCTGGCTGTAGCGGCAGCAGCTCCTTCTCGGCGGTCTTGCCGAGACACTGCTCGAGGGTCTCGATGTAGTGCATCAGCTCGACCGGGTTGTTGTTGCCGATGTTGTAGAGCCGATAGGGGGCGCGGCTGGTGGCCGAGTCGGGCGCCGCGCCGCTCCAGTTCGGGTTTGGCTCAGGGATGCGATCGAGCACCCGGATCACGCCCTCGACGATGTCGTCGACATAGGTGAAATCGCGCCGGTGCTTGCCGTAGTTGAAGACCTGGATCGGCTCGCCGGCGAGGATAGCGCGGGTGAACAGGAACAGCGCCATGTCCGGTCGACCCCAGGGGCCGTAGACGGTGAAGAAGCGCAGGCCGGTGGTCGGCAGTTGGTAGAGTTCGCTGTAGGTGTGGGCCATCAGCTCATTGGCCTTCTTGCTCGCGGCATAGAGGCTGAGCGGGTGATCGACGTTGTCGTGCACCGAGAATGGCATGTTGGTGTTGGCGCCATAGACCGAGCTGCTGGAGGCATAGACCAGATGCTCGACGCCGTTGTGGCGACAGCCTTCGAGGATGTGGCCGAAGCCGACCAGATTGGTATCGATATAGGCGAGCGGGTTCTCGATCGAGTAGCGCACACCGGCCTGGGCGGCGAGGTTGACCACCCGTTCGGGCTTGTACTCGGCGAAGGCTTGGGCGATGCCGGCGCGATCCTCGAGATCGAGGCGCAGATCGGTGAAGCCGGGCTGGCCTTGCGCGCGCGCGAGGCGCGCTTGCTTGAGCCCGACATCGTAATACTCGTTGAGGTTGTCGATGCCGACGACCTCGTCGCCGCGCTCGAGTAGACGCAGGCAGAGCGCCGAGCCGATAAAGCCCGCGCTACCGGTTACCATCACCTTCATGCTGTCGTGTCTCCAACTCTGTGAGCGATGTCCGCCGGGCCTTGGCGTTGGCTAGGGCGCCGGCTGGAGCCAGGGGGCGCTGGTATCAGCCCTGCTTCTTGCGCCAGGCCTCGGCCTCGTCCTCGCTCAGTGAGCGCGCCTCGTCCTCGAGCATCACCGGGATGCCATCGCGGATCGGGTAGGCCAGGCGGCCCGCGATCGCGATCAGTTCCGCGTTGTCCTTATCGTAGATCAGCGGTCCCTTGGTGACGGGGCAGACGAGGATGTCGAGGAGCTTCTTGTCCAACATGGGGTTCTCCCGGGCAGGATGGTGGGCAGGGTGGTTCTGGATTCAGCACGAATGCTACCGCAGCGCGGTTCGTTGCGCCGAACAAAAAAACGGCCAGGACGAGCATGCACTCGTCCTGGCCGCCTTTTGCCTCACACCCCTCGCGCTCCAATGAGCGCGAGGGGCGAGGGTGCTCAGTGCTTACCAGCGACGACCGCCGCCGGCACCGCCACCACCACCGCCATTGCGTCCACGTTCAGCCCGTGGCTTGGCCTGGTTGACACGAATCGGGCGGCCCTTCATGGGCTGCTCGTTGAGTGCCTTGATCGCTGCGTCAGCCTCACTGTTGTTTGGCATTTCGACGAAGCCGAAGCCCTTCGATTCGCCCGTGAACTTGTCCATGATCAGGTTCGCGCTCTCGACTTCGCCGTAAGCGCCGAACGCCTCACGAAGCTCATCCTGGGTCACGCTGTAGGCCAAATTGCCAACGTAGATATTCATCAGTCTCGTCTCTCTAGGAAATGCACACCGTTGGGAAGTGGACCACCGCCGACCAGTGTGCCAATCAGGCGGCGATAGCGGTGGATGAGCGGGTCATCCCTCGGATTCGATCAAGCGGGGTAAAGCGAAGGGCGGGATTGCGCGGCCCAGACTCCATCGGCTCGCACAGCGCGATAATCGATGGCTGCAGCATACACCGCCCTGCGGGTGGGTGAAAGCGAAATCTTCTTGGTCAATCGCGGCCCTGATCGGCGGCGCTGGCCTCGCAGGTGGCGTCAAGGCCGAGGGCGTGGCGTTCGGCCTGGGCGATATCGACGAACATCTGGATGTCACGCTCGCGCCGGCTTGCCGAGAGGGATTTCTCTTTCGCTGCTTCCCAGGCTGCGTCGATGGCTGGGTACAGCGCCTCGGCGGCGGCGGTGTCGCCGCGATCGCGCAGGATGGCGGCCTTCAGCATCAGTGCGCGCTCGACATTCTCGGCGTTGCCGCGCTCGATGGATTGCTCGACAAGCATCAAGGCTTGCGCATGGTTGCATTGATTGAGGGCCATGAGCGCGAAGCGGTTTTCGGCGCCCATCGGATCATCGGAGCAACTGATCAACAGGAAAACGGAGAGCATCGGCACAAGCCAGCATCGGCGCGGCCGTGGGTGCGAAGTGGTGGCGATCATGATCGGGGGTCCTGAGTTTATTGGCCTGGCGCGGGCTGCTGAAACTTGCCGAGTCGCGTCACCGAGATATCGCTGGTGAAGACCACGCCCATGTGCTTGTTGAAGAACGGGGTGAGCCCTTCAAGGATGGGGCTAGCCAGATCCTCGGGGACGGCGGTGATGATCATCACCAGTACGTCATCGGCGTTGAACATCAGATGGCCTTCGTGGCTGCCATGCGAGCCCTTGCCGGAGAGATTATGCACCAGGGTCCAGCCGCTGACGCCGGCGCGCTCTAGGAGATCGATGACGAACTCTTGGTATTCCCCCTGAACGATAATCTCCAACTTCTTCATAGTGCTCTGCTTGAGCGCTTGCATCTTGGATGATCTCCTGAAAACGGTGAATCTGAACCATCAGGCGGATGCCGGCCGCAGGTTGTTTGGTGCCGCAGGCTCGATCGGTCCGGTCGGCCCGATGCGCTGCCAATCGCCAGCCTCGAAGCCATGGATGCAGCCGCTCTCTGGATCGAGCACCAGCAGCCTGATCCAGCCGTTCCGCACCAGCTCGCGCGGCTTGTAGAGCCGATTCAGCAGACTTTGCACCAGCGGTAGCGGGGCCTCAATGACCGTGACCAGCCGCATCGGCTTGTGATAGGGCCGATCGCCCTTGAGCACGGTCTGCGCTGGGAGTCCGGTGCGCAGATCGCTGAGGTTGCCGCTCATGACGCCAAAGCGACCGGTGATGTTGTGGACCACCTTGCTGCCGCTGCCGAAGCCTTCATTATCGACCACCGAGAAATAATGCTCGAGGTTGATCCATTGAGCGACGATCAACGGGCCGGAGAAGATGCCTTCGAGCAGACGACCGTTTGCATCGAGTCGATAATCATACGAATGAAGGAAGCTGCGGCCGTCCAGATCGAGCCCTTGGGTCAGTGCACGACCCCCGATGATGAAGCTGGCATTCTTCGACAGGCCCCATTCGGGGCGCACCTGGGTCCAATCCAGCGCGTGGCGCTTGACGCGCCGGGCCGCAGCCTCCGGGCTGTTGACAGCCTTCTCGTCGAGTTCTCGGCAGCGCTCCAGGGCGCACAACCGCCCGGCTGCAGTCAGATCCTCTTGGATGCGGGTCATGCGCGTGAGCACGGCGGGCGGTAGCTGATCCAGATCGGCCGGCAGGATCTCGTCGGTGGTGGTGTCGTGCAGCAGGGGGACGAACCAGGTCTCATCCGGGATCAGGATGCCGTCGTCGGCGAGCACTGCGCGCACCTCGCGGCGGTTGGCCATGGCGGCGAAGATGCGGGCGTTGATCAGCCCCTGGTCGCCACCGCAGGCACCGCAATCCAGCGCCGATTCATAGGGATTGTTCTCCGAGGTACTGCCGTGGCCGACCACCAGTACAGTCCGACCAAAGCCGTCGGTGAGGCCGATCGAGCGCAAGGCATTGCCGACCAGCTGCGCCTGGCGCTGGTGACGAAAGCCGATCTTGGCCAGATGCTCGAGCTGGATGCGCGCCTGGTCCGGGTTGACCCGGTACTCGACCTGCAGCGAGTGGATGAAGACCGCCTCGCTGGCCGGCTCGATGTCGAAACGATCGGCGAAGGTGGTACTACTGCCCCGGCGCTGCCTGAGTGCGACCTCGCGCAGTTCGCGAATCATCGGGCTGGTGAGGGCTTCGCGCTTGATGCTGAAATGCCGCTCGGCGGCGCGGATGATCATCTCGTCCTGCAAATGCATGATCAGCTCCTGCGCCTCCTCTTCGCTGATCTTGTCGATCAGCAGCCGCAGCGGCGGCTTTTGGCTCTCCAGACGTTGGCGCCAGGTGTTGTAGGCCTGTGGGGCAAAGGTCTTGCCGACCATATCGAAGCCGAACAGCAGCCCGACCGCCTCGACCGTGACATAGGGCGCGAGCACGGTGTTCTTAAGATCGTGCACCACCTCGTGCGCCAGCTCATAGAGCGAGTACGAGGCCTCGGCGTGGGTGTGCGGCATCTCGACGACGACGTTGTGCGGCTGCACAACGGCCGGACAGAGCGCGGTCTCATGGCCCTTGCCGAACTCGATGAAGCTGAGCGGGATGCCGAAAAAGCCGGCGATGCCATAGGTCTCGTAGTCGCCGAGTGCCTCGAGCTGGCGGCGCAAACGCTCGCAGCGGACATCGATGCAGAACAGCGCTTGGACGACATCGCGAGCACTGGCGCCAGCGCTTGCATCTGAACTTGGGTCTGAACTTGGGGATGGAGTGGGACTCAAGCTTGGGCCTGGGCCGAGCGCGGGGAGCAGTCGGTCGATGTAGGTCTGCTCCAGTGCGCGGGTCCAGGTCATACCTTCGCCGGGCTTGAAGGCATAGATGCCATCGATCAGCTGCAAGAGTGCGTCGTCTGAATAGCCGAGTAATTGCTCGCGAGAGATGCCGGCACGCTCCGCCATCGCCAGGATGCGGCGCGCGCGGGTGCAGGCCTCGCGCCTCAGCTTGGCGCGCTCGTATTCTAGGAAGAGCGCATCAATGCGGGCCGGATCAGCACGCTCGACGGCCACCTCGACCCGGTGCGCGAAGTCCGGCAGCACGGTGCCGGCGTTAAGTTCGTGCCGCAGCAGGCACTCGCGGGGATGGGATTCGACAAAGTGCTTGAGCGCCGGCCAGGTCAGCTCGCGCTTCAGGCGGCGACCGGCGTCCTCGAGCAAGGCGAGGGCGAGTACCAGTCGGATAGCCAGGAAATCGACCAGGTCGGCGGGGTTGCGCTCTTGCCAGTAGTAGTGGCGGGCCTGGGCGCGCCAGCGGACGAAACCAGCCCAACCATGGAGCTTGCTGAGTTCGACGGTGAAGCTGTCCATCCAGAGTGATTCTGGGACGCCGAGGCGGCGCATGACCCGATCGATCATCACCTCGGGCTGGTCGGTCTCGGCGAGGATGGCGCCGACGTCCATGCCGCGCATCTTCAGGCGTCGGTTGCGCCGTGCGATCCGGCTCCAGCCGCGAAACAGACCTTGGCGGCGGCCGGGCATGCGCCAGATCGACTGGCCTTCGTCGAAGAAGTCCATCAGTCCCTTGATCAGCAGCTCGTTCAGGGTCTCGCCGATGCGGGTACCGAAGAGCTGATCAACGGCATCGTAGAGGGTCAGCTCGCGACCGAGCTGAGCGGCGAACTGCGGATCGGCATTGGCTGTCATTGCGCTGACTCCCGGTCGGTGCCCTGGCTGCCCTGGCTGACTTGGTTGACAGGCCGCTTGGCGCTGGTGGCGATCAGGATGTTGGGTTGCGTAGGCAGGCTAGCACCTCTTCGGCGCAGGGCGTGCGATCGCCGGGCGTGGGTTGATCAAGCCCGGTCAGCATCGCCATCAGCAGGCGTTTGAGGAGGACGCTATCGTCAGCATCGGCGCGGGTACTGCCCGTGACTTCAGTGATGTTGTCGGTATCAGTAGCGTGAGCGGCGAGCCAGGCGTCGACCTGGTCGCTGACCAGGGTCTCGAGCACGGCGAGGTCGATGTCGCCCTCGGCGAGCATGCGCTGATAATCGGTGCGGCGCAGCCAGCCGCGGGCATGGAATAGGCGGGTCGCCTCGGCTACGGCCTGCTGGAACGGAAGGTGCTCGAGTCCGTGCAGCGGGTTGTGGTGGATGAAGTTGCGCATCGGCCAGAAGAACGGCAAGACCTCGCCGGCCATGGTGACCATGGAGCGGATCTTGAGGCGCTGGCCGAGGCTTGGCTCGGATTTGGAGCTGCTGGTCATAGGGCGCGCTCTACCAAGAAGAGTCCAAAGAGGGCCAGCGCGAGCATGCCGGCGCTATGAGCGACCGTGCCTTCTGGCTTGAGATCACGATAGCGCAGATCGTCGCGCGGGATGCCGAAGATGATGCCGGTCAGCAGATTGATGCCGGCCCAGGTCCAGAGCAGCCAAGAGAGCCCCAGCGGCAATAAGGTGACGAGTTCGTTCCTACCGACACCGCCGAAGGCAAGGTCGGTGATGGCGAAAAAGCCGGGCGAGAAGGGCACGGCGATGGCCACCAGCACGGCGATGACGAACAGGGTCGAGAAGTGCGGCATGCGCTGCCCGAGACCTGGATAGAGGCCGACGCGAGCGATACCGAAGCGGCGCGCCAGGCTGTCGAACAAGAACAGCAGCGGCACTAGCGGTAGCGCGAGCCCCAATGCGGGTAGCAAGGGCGGTACCTGGTGGGCGATGCCAACCCAGATCAGCGCCAGCGCCGAGGTATAGAGCTGCGCTAGCCAGATCCGCCCATCGCGCGCGCTCAGCATCCGAAAGGCATAGAACAGCGAGGTGGCTCCGCCCCAGAGCGCGAAAGGGATCATCAGGGCCGGGGCCTTGCCGTTGGCGAGTGCAAGCCCAAGCGCGATCAGGCCGACGCCCGCCAGCGGCATCAACAGGATGAGCGCGGCCTGCGTCAGGGGCTGACCGAGCCGGCCCTGACCGGTCGATTGCAGCAGCAGGTTGACGCCGATGCTGAGCGGGAATAGCGGCAGCAGCAGGCCGGCGAGCAGGAAGCAGAGTAGGGTCAAGATCGCATCCCCCGGTCCTTTGGCCTCAGACCCAGCGCAGCAGCGTGTTCAGGCGCTTGGAGGCGGCCAGCATCGCCTCGCCCGTACGGCTGTAGAGGTCGGCGATATAGAACTCGCGCGACATCAGAGCGTAGAGGCTGATATAGAGCCCGCGCCAGCGCCGGTTCAAGGGTTGGCGCTCGGCGGTGGAGCGAAACACCATCAGCCAGCCACCGGCGATCAACGCGATCAACATCAGGAGCACCAGCACGAAGGAGGTGACATTGACCGAGGCGGCCGAATACAGGGCCTCGCGGAACGCCGGGTCGGGGTAGAGCAGCGCATCGAAGGCATGACCGACCAGCACATAGGTCAGGATCACCAAGCCGAACGAGAGGATGACGTAGAACAGCACCGTAAACGGCCGCTCGCCGCCGATCTTGTAGACGAAGAACAGGGTCTGAGCACCAGTGATCCAGCCGAACAACAGCAGGATGAGCGCGCCCTGATGATGCAGGAAGCCTTCATCGACCAGCTGATGGGCACCGAACACGATCAGCAACGGCACGGTGATGGTGATGCCGGCGAAGACGACCCAGGACACCGGCGGATGCGGCACCTTGCGCTCGACCATGAACTTGTAGATCTCGCCCTCGGGGATGTTCGGATCCTTGCGAGCGTTGCCGATGATGGCGCCGGAGCCGAGAAACAGCGTCGCCTTGAAGACACCATGCGCGATCAGGTGGTAGATCGCCAGCGAGAAGGCGCCGAGGCCGCATTCCATCACCATATAGCCCATTTGGCCCATGGTCGAGTAGCCGAGGGCCTTCTTGATGTCGCTCTGCATCAGCATCATCAGCGAGCCCATGATGGTGGTGATCAGCCCCACCGCGAACGCGAGCAGCAGCACGCCTTCGGTGTGCACGAAGATCGGCGCGAAGCGGTTGATCAGGAAGCCGCCAGAGTTGACGATGCCTGCGTGCATCAGCGCCGAGACCGGGGTGGGCCCGTCCATGGTGTAGGGCAGCCAGGTATGCAGCGGGAACTGCGCCGATTTGGCGAAGGCCGCGAGCAGGATCAGCACGCCAAGGGTCTCGGCGAGTGGCAGCCCAAGCAGTGTGGTGGTCTCGGGTGCCGCCGCCATGGCCGCGAACACCTCAGGTAGGTTCAGGGTGCCGAAGGCGTGGTAGATGAGCGCGACGGCGGCCAGCAGCGGCAGGTCGCCGACCCGGTGCGTGAACAGGGTCCAGAACGCGTAGCGGGTCGCCGCTGGGCGGCGGCTATCGTGATTGAGCAGGAAGTACAAAAAGACGCCGACCAGATGCCAGGCCAGCAGCAATGTGAGCAGATCGCCGGCCATGACCATCAGCAGGATCACCGCGACGATCCCGTCGAGCAGCACGAAGAACCGGGTGTAGGCCGGATCATCCTGCATGTAGCGGACCGAGAACACATGCACAACCAGGCTCACGCCGCTGACCAGGAGCGCCATCAGGGTGCTCAGCCAGTCGACGTAGAGCCTGAACAGCCCGAGGTCGAGCCCAAGGCCGATGCCGACCAGGCGACCGCTATCGGCGCTCAGCTGATCGACGAAGAGGACCAAGGCGAGCACGAGCGTGAGCGCGCTGGCGCTCACGCTAATGCGCGCGACTGACTCACCGAGACGCCCGGCACTGAGCCGAACGGCCAGCGCCGAGGTGAGCATCAGCAGGGGCAGGGCATAAGCCAAGGGGGCCATGGGTCAGCGCGGGCTCTGGTCTCTCGATGCGGTGCGCGTGGAGCGACGGGTGAGTGTATCAGGATCGCGGCCAATCGACCCAAAGGGTGCGGCGAAATCGCGCGCACCTCGCGCGTGCTGCTTGTTATCCTTATGAGGAAGCGAGGCTGCGTCTCCCGGCTGGGGCGCAGCCCTTTTTCTTCGTCCGCGCGATCGCGCAGGTCCAAACCGTGTACCTTCAGTATTTCGGGCTCAGTGAAGCCAGCTTCTCGATTACCCCAGACCCACAGTACCTGTTCCTCAGCGAGCAGCACCGCGAGGCGCTGGCGCATCTGCTCTATGGAGCCGGCGAGAACGGTGGCTTCGTCTTGCTGACCGGCGAGGTCGGCACCGGCAAGACCACGGTCTGCCGCGCCTTCTTGGAGCAGACGCCGGAGCAGGTCGACGTCGCGCTGGTTTTGAATCCGGCGATGACGGCGATCGAGCTGATGCATGCGATCTGCCACGAATTCGGGGTGACGACGCCCGACGCACATGACTCGGTGAAGGTGCTGGTCGACCGCCTGAACAGCTTCCTGCTCGACGCCCACGCGCGCGGTCGTCATCCGGTGGTGGTCATCGACGAGGCGCAGAACCTGCGCCCACAGGTGCTCGAACAGGTGCGGTTGCTGACCAACCTCGAGACTTCGAAGCAAAAGTTGCTGCAGATCTTCCTCATCGGCCAGCCCGAACTGCGCGAGATCCTGGCCTCGCGGGAGCTGCGACAGCTCAACCAGCGCATCACCGCGCGCTTCCATCTCAATCCGCTCTCGGCGCGCGAGACCGCAGCCTATGTGGATCACCGCGTCACCGTTGCCGGCGTTCAGCGGCCGTTGTTCAGCGCGGCGGCACTGCGCGAGGTGCATCGGCGCTCGCGTGGCGTGCCGCGGCTGATCAATCTGATCTGCGATCGCGCGCTGCTCGGCGCTGCGGTGAGTCGGCGCCTGCAGGTAACGCCCCCCATCGTGCGCCGCGCAGCGCGGGAATTGCTCGGCGATCAACATCCACAGCAACCGCCACGCCGGCAGTCACGGCTGGCGATGGCCGCAGCCCTGGTCCTAGCGCTTGGGCTGGGCGGCTGGCTGGGCGCCTCCGGGCTGCTGGAGCAAACCCAGCAGCAGCTCGATCGAGCACGGCAGGTCTGGGCCGCACTGCAAGCCGAGGAGGAACAGGAACGCGCCGAGGGCGTCGCGCTGAATGCGACCGCTGATGCCACCGATGTCGCCGCAGCTGCCGATGCCACGGATGCCACCGAGACGACAGCCGCGAGCGACGAGGCCGTGGTTGCCAGCGAGACCGAGGCGAGCGATCGCTCCAACGCGACCACCGCTGGCGAGCTGGCCGACGCCGACAATGCTGACGCCAACAATGCCGACGCCGATCACGCCGGGACGACGGCTGACTCTGCTCCATCCCCGAGCCATGAGCTAGACGATGCCACCTTCCGCCCAGACGAGGTGACCTCCCGCATCGCGCTCGTGCGCATGGCCCCGCTGGTGCCAGAGGCTGAGCTTGGCGAGCTGACCGAGCTGTTGCTGGAGGAGCACGAATCGCTTCCAGCCCTGTTGCAACCCTGGGGCCATGCGCCGGACGCGGCCGCAGACTGTGACGCGGTCACGGACCTGGGGCTCGACTGCGAGCGCTCGAGCGAGCGCTGGAGTGATTTGCGACTGTTCGATCGCCCGGCCGTGTTGGAACTGATGATCGACGGCCAGCAACGCCATGCGCTGATCACCGGCATCGATGACGAGTACGCGGTCTTGGAACGCGGCGCGGTTCGCCGCCGGGTGCCGATCGTAACCCTGGACGAGCGTTGGTCTGGCGACGTGCTCATGCTCTGGCGTCTCCCGCCAACCGGCACACGCCTGATCGGCCCCAGCACGAGCGGCGAGGCGGTGCCCTGGCTGCGGCAGCGGCTCGCAGCATTGCCCGACGCCACGCTGAGCGACCTGAGCAGTCCTCGCTATGACGCGGACCTGCAGGCGGCGGTTCGCGAGTTCCAACGGGGTCGCGGCTTGAGCGTTGACGGTATCGCCGGACCGCGCACCCTGATCCTGTTGAATAACGCCGTCTCCGATCGCGAGATCCCGCGCCTAAGCCAGTCGCGGATGATGCCCTAGGCTGGTTCCGGGTTCCGAGCGCCTTATGTCGTACATCCTGGACGCACTGAAAAAATCGCAGCGTGAGCGCGAGCTGGGACAAGTCCCGCGTCTCCAGGCGCCGGTGTTCGACGAACCGCTCGAACAGACGCGCGCCCAGCGCTGGATCATCGCCACCTTTGCGTTGGCCGCACTCGCGGCGATACTCGCAGTCTATGTCGCATTGCGGCCGCCGATCGCGAACGCGCCGGATGCGAACACGCCTGATGCTGGTATGGCACGCAGCGAAGAGGTGCCGATGAGCCCTCGGGTCGCCAGCGGCGCGCGTGAAGCGCCAGAGGCCGAGGTCGTGCCCGAATCCGAGCCCGAGAGGCCAGAGTCATCCGCCAACACCGAGGAATCTGTCGTTGTTGACAGTGCCGTTGACAGGGCTGTGGATAACGCGCTCGCCGCATTGCCGAGGGCGGATGCGGATCATGTCGGGGAGACCGGGGGCACGACGGATGATCGCGATGCCGAGCCGCAGGTGCTGGTCGTGCCGGCGCCGCCGAAACCTGGCGAGCGGCTACCGCGAGGCGCCGATGAGCTGCGACGCGCGGTGCTTGGCATCGATGCCTCGCCTTCCGATGCCGCGTCTTCGCCCGAGCCGCGCAAGCCGGCGCAACCCAAGGCCCCCGTGCCGGAGCATGCGCCGGTCCCGCCAGAGTTGATCGCCGAGATTGAGGCATTCAAGCGCATCTTTCGCGAGGAGGGCGGCCGTGGGTCCGCCGCCAGCGCGGAGACAGCCTCCAAACGCACCAGGTTGCCAACGCCCGAGTCAGCGCCCAAATCATCAACGTCCCAATCAGCGGAGCGAAGGACGCAACAAGCGACGCAAGCCGCGACGCCCTTGAGCGATCAGCCCGCGCCATTGAGCACGACGCTGCGGCGCGAACTCCCGTCATTCTCAATGACGGTGCATGTCTACGACGATGACCCCTCGCGACGCTTCGTCTATCTGAATGGCAGTAAACTGCGCGAGGGAGAACTGGCTCGCGATGGCTTTTTCCTCGAAGAGGTGCGTGCCGATGGTGCCGTGTTGCGCTACGACGCGCATCGGTTCTTTCTGTCACCCTGACCAGGCGCACTCAGGCAAAGGCGATCAAGCGCAGGGCATCGAGGCGCAAGCGGCTGTTGGCAAGCGTCTCGGCGAGCGCATCACGCTCGGCTTCCAGCGCCGCGATCTCCTCGGCCCGCACTGCTGGATTGCGGCGGGTGAGGTCGCGCAGCCGGTCCAACTCCGCATCGAGCTGCGCACGCATCTGCGCGCCCGCCTGCTCGCGTAATGCTCGCGTCTCGCGCGCGGCCTCCTGCTCGGCCAGGGTCACCATGGCCTCGATCACCTTGCTCTTCGCCTGCAGCAGCGCGCGCGCGAGCGGGCGCCGGGGACGCAGACATTTGCCGCCGAGCGCGTCCGGGTCGATCTCGACGCTGCGCTCCTGGCCCTGCTCATCGATCAGCATGCGCCGCGCGGTCGGCGGCAGGAAGCGCTGCGCATTGAGGGCCGGCGGCGCTGGGCATTCAGCGACATAGACCGCTTCCAGCAGCAAGGCACTGGAGGGGAAGCGCTTGTCCTGGGTCAGGACCAGCGCGCTGGTCCCCAGATGCGAGCCAGTCACCAACTCGAGCGCGGCTCGGGTCAGCGGATGCTCGCGGGTCAGGAACCGCCGCTCCTCGTGGGCGAGCGCGTGCTGGCGGCTGAAGGTTGCGGTCAGGCCCTCGTCTGGCAGCCCCGGGAAGCGCTCTTGCAGCATGTGGGCACCGGGACGCACGACGAGACTGCCGCCGGGCCCGGGCTCGCGCTCGACCCCGAAGGCATCCCAGAGCCCGGTCAGGAAGATCTCGATGGTGGGGTCACGGTCCTCCTCCTCGAGCGCCTGTACCAGGGCGGCGCCGCGCGCCGGGCGATGTGAGCTGAGTTCGAGGAGTCGATCGCGGCCGGCGGCGAGTTCGGTATCCAGGCGTGAGCGCAGCGTCTGGGCCTCGTTGATCAGCGCCTCGATCGCGGCCGGCTCCGGCGCCGGGTCGGCAAGCAATGCGTGCAGCGCCTCGCGCTGTTCCCAGAACACCGCCGGCGCTGCAGGCTGGTGCGCGGAGAAGGCATCCAGCCCCTCGTGATACCAGCGGTACAGCAGCTCATCCGGAGTCCCGGCACGATAGGGGACATGGATGCGGATGGTCTCGGTCTGGCCGATGCGATCGAGCCGGCCGATGCGCTGCTCGAGCAGTTCCGGATCGGCGGGCAGATCGAACAGCACCAGGTGATGGGCGAACTGGAAATTGCGCCCCTCGCTGCCGATCTCGGAGCAGAGCAGGATCTGGGTGCCTTCCTCGGGGTCGGCGAAGAAGGCGGCGGCGCGGTCGCGCTCGACGATCGGCATCTCCTCATGGAAAATCGCAGCCTGGATGCCTGCGCGCTCGAGCAACGCTCGGCGCAGATCCAGCACGGTCTCGGCGGTCGTGGTGATCAGTAACACTTTGGCTGGCGCGAGTTCACGCAGTTGTGCGATCAGCCAATCGAGGCGCGGATCCTGCTCCAGCCCCTCCGGATCATCGATCGCCGCCCAGAGTGCATCGAGCGGATCGACCTGGTTGTCAGCGGCCGCATCGTCTGCGTCAGCGGTCGCCTCGAGCCGCGCCGGATGCAGCACGCGCTCGGGAAAACCGCTGATGGCGGCGCGGGTATTGCGGAACAGCACCCGGCCGGTGCCATGCCGGTCGAGCAATTGGTCGATGAGCGCCTGCCGCTCGCGCGTGGCCGCGTTGGGTGCGTCCGTTGCCCCGGACTGTGCTGTTGCGGGGGGCTTGCCTGCTGCCTCAAGTTCGCCCGCAGCCTCGGGGCGTCCTGTTATCTCGGACTCGCCTATTGCGTTGGGCTTTTCTGCCGCGTCGGGTTCGCCTGCGGCCTCGTCGGTGTCGGCAGCGCGTGCCGGCGCGGCGCTCGATCCGTCTCCATCGAGCAGCACATCCAGTCGTGCCTGTTCGTCCGCGCTCAGCGGCGTCTCGTCCAGCAGTCGAGTCACCAGCTCGGCGACCGGCGCGTACCCTTCCTCTTCGGCGAGAAAGGCCTCGTAGTCACCGAAGCGCTCCGGATCCAGTAGTCGCAAGCGGCCGAAGTGTCCCGCGCGACCCAGTTGCTCCGGGGTGGCGGTCAATAGCAGCACTGCCGGTATCTTGGCGGCGAGGCCGGCGACCAGCTCATAGCCCGGGCTGCTCGCCTCGGGTGACCATTCCAGATGATGCGCCTCGTCGCAGATCAACAGATCCCAGTCGGCGTGCAGCGCGGCATCCGCCAGGCTGACATCCTCGGTGAGCAGATCCAGGCCGCAGAGGATGCGTTGCTCGGACTCGAACGGATTGGCGCCTTGCCGCGCCAGCGCCTGCACCCGTTTGCGATCGAACAGGGCGACGCTCAGATTGAAGCGGCGCAGCAACTCGACCAACCATTGATGCAAGAGCGGCTCGGGCACCAGGATCAGCACCCGATGCACGCGCCCGGCCAGCAACAGTCGATGCAGGATCAAGCCGGCCTCGATGGTCTTGCCAAGCCCAACCTCATCGGCCAGTAGCACGCGCGGATGGTGACGATCGGCGACTTCGGCGGCGATGTGCAATTGATGGGGGATCGGGCTGATGCGGGCGCCGAGCAGCCCGCGCGCGGGGGCCGTGGCCAGCCGCGCGGTCTGCTCCAGCGCCTGCACCCGCAGCCGGAACCAGGTGTCGCTATCCAGGCGTCCGGCGCGCAGGCGTTGCTGCGGGCGGCTCAGGCGCAGCCGTGGATCGATGCGGGTCTCGGGCAGGGGTTGTTCGTTGCCGGCGGTATCGCGCACCAGATAGGTCACGAAGCCATTGTGCTCGAGCTGGTCGACCACGGTCAGGTCACGGCCTTCCAGATCGCGTAGCAGCTCGCCGGCCGCGAGCTGCGCGCGCCATAGCGGTGTATTGTCGGCGGCATAGGTACGGCGCTCGCCCGTGGCTGGAAACAGCAGGGTGACACGGCGATGCTCGACCGCCTCGACCATGCCGAGGCCAAGCTCGGGCTGTGTCTCGGAGAGCCAACGTTGGCCAACGGCAAAGGCGGGGACGGGCTCGGACATAGGGCAGCTCGGTCAACAGTCAAACAGACCTGCCAATTATCCGGACTTTTGCCTCGCTTCGCACGACTACGTTGCTGGAGTCTTTCATCATGCATCCACAAACGCCGCTGACGCTGGTCATCGCGCCCAATGCGCTCAAGGGGAGCTGCGCGGCGAGCGCCGCCGCCGCCGCGCTTGCCGAGGGCGCGCGCCGTGCCGCTCCCGAGGCCGAGATCCGGCAAGTACCGGTCGCCGACGGCGGCGATGGGCTGCTCGAGATTGCCTGCGCGGCGCTCGGCGCCGAGCGCCGCGAGCGGCGCGTTACCGGGCCAGCCTTTACCGCAGTGGACGCTGCCTTCGCCTGGCTATCCCGGGAGCGCACCGCGATCATCGAGATGGCGCTCGCCAGTGGGCTCGCGCTGCTCGATCCCGCAGATCGTGATCCGACCGCGACCACCACCCTCGGCACCGGTGAGCTGATGCGCGAGGCGCTGGCGCTCGGTGCCGAGACCCTGATCATCGGGCTCGGCGGCAGTGCCACCAACGACGGCGGCATCGGCATGGCGAGCGCGCTCGGCTATCGCTTTCTCGATGCACAAGGGCGGGCACTGCGGCCGGTCGGCGCCGCGCTCCCGCGCATCGCGCGGATCGATAGCCTGGGTGTCGATCCTCGGCTGCGGGGGGTGAGGATCGAGGCGATGTGCGATGTCGAGAATCCGCTGACGGGCGCCACCGGTGCCGCTGCGGCCTATGGACCACAGAAAGGTGCCACCGCTGAATCGATCGCTGTCCTGGATGCTGGCCTCCGGCACTTGGCCGAACGCTTGCGCCAAGACCTCGACTGCGACGCTGAATCGGTGCCCGGGGCTGGCGCCGCCGGTGGTCTCGGTGCCGGACTCATGGCCTTCTGCGCGGCTGAGCTTCGTCCCGGTGCCGAGCTGGTGCTTGATCTGGTCGGGCTGGAGCACGCGCTGGAGGGGGCGGATCTGGTCCTGACCGCCGAGGGCCGGATCGATGCGCGGACCGCATGTGGTAAGGCGCCCGCTGCGGTTGCCGCGCGCGCGCGCCGACATGGCATCCCGTGCATCGGGATCGGGGGGAGCATCGGCGAGGGGATCGACGCGCTGCATGGGCTGGGCCTGGATGCCGTCTTCTCGCTCTGCCCGGGGCCCATTGAGCTGGTCGAGGCCGAACGGCGAGTTGAAGTGCTGCTGGCGAAAACCGCCGAGCAGGTGGTGCGCGCCTTCTTGGCTGGGCGCGGCGGGTACGCAGCCCGCTAACACGCTGGCCCCACTAATGCTGACAGGCCGTGCAATAGAAGCTCGAGCGCTGGCCGATGCGGCGCTGACGGATACGCCCGCCGCAGTTCGGGCAGGGCTGCTCGGCGCGCCCGTAGACGCGCAGTGACTGGGCGAAATAGCCCGGCTTGCCATCCTCTTGCACGAAGTCGCGCAGGCTGGTGCCGCCCTGGGCGATGGCGTTGGCGAGCACACTGCGAATGGTGCTTGCTAGTACCTCCATGCGCGCACGGCTGATGCGCCCCGCAGCGCGGTTTGGATGGATGCGGGCCAGATGCAAGGCTTCGTTCGCGTAGATATTGCCGACGCCGACGACCACATGGCTGTCCATGATGAAGGTCTTGATCGGTGCCCGCCGTCCACGCGCGCGCTGGTGAAGGTAGGCGCCGCTGAACGCCGGCCCGAGCGGTTCCGGCCCCAGAGCGCGCAGCAGGGGGTGCGCCTCGGCCGGCGCCGCCGTCCATTGCAGCATCCCGAAGCGGCGCGGATCACGGAAGCGCAGGCACGGCCCATCGTCGAGACACAGATCGACATGGTCATGCGGGCCCGGCGCCGTGCTCGCCGGCACCACCCGCAGGCTGCCGGACATGCCCAGGTGCAGCATCAACACGCCCTGTTCGAGGTCGAGCAGCAGGTATTTGCCGCGCCGGCGTAGCGCGAGGATGCGCTGGCCGGCAACGCGCTCGCTGGTGTCGGGCGGGATCGGCCAGCGCAGGCGGGGCTCGCGGACTTCGAGTCGCTCGATCAGGCGCCCGCGCAGATGCGGCTCGATGCCGCGCAGGCTGGTCTCGACCTCGGGCAGTTCGGGCATGTCGGTGTTGTCTCCAAAATCAATACTCGAGCAGGGGTTTTTTCGCGCGCGATGGGAACACGATGAGCGGCGGGTTGCCTTACTCGTTTAGACAATGCAGAGTCGTGTACCAATGGTGCCGATCGTCACCGCCTTATACTTTCCGAGAATCTCCATGACCCCATACGGACTGCTCGACCTGCCTGCCTGGCAGGTGGCCCTGATTACCCTGGTGCTGACGCATCTCACCATCGTCGCGGTGACCGTCTTCCTGCATCGTGCCCAGGCCCATCGCGCCTTGGACCTGCATCCGGTCCCGGAGCACTTCTTTCGCTTCTGGCTCTGGCTGACCACCGGCATGGGCACCCGTGAGTGGGTCGCCGTGCATCGCAAACATCATGCGCGCTGCGAGACCGCCGATGATCCGCATAGCCCGCAGGTGCTGGGGCTGCGCAAGGTATTCTGGCAGGGTGCGGAACTCTACGGCGCCAGCGCCAAGGATGCCACCATCGTCAAGCGCTTCGGCCAGGGCACGCCGGATGACTGGATCGAGCGTCATCTCTACAGCCGTCTGGCCTGGCAGGGCTGCGGGCTGATGCTGATCATCGATCTCGCCTTGTTTGGTGTCTACGGCATTACCGCCTGGGCAGTGCAGATGCTCTGGATTCCGATCATGGCGGCCGGCGTGATCAACGGTGTCGGCCATTACTGGGGATATCGCAACTACGACACCCCAGACGCATCGGCCAATATCGCCCCCTGGGGCATCCTGATCGGCGGCGAGGAGCTGCACAACAACCATCATGCCTTTCCAGCCTCGGCGCGCCTCTCGATGCGCTGGTGGGAGTTCGATATCGGCTGGCTCTACATTCGGCTGCTATCGCTGCTTGGGTTGGCCCGGGTCAAGAAGCTGCCGCCGCGCGCGACTATCGTCGAGGGCAAGCAGAGCGTTGACATGGATACGCTGAAGGCGCTCCTGGTGGCGCGCATGCATGTGATCCGCCGTTACAGCAAGGAGGTGCTGCAGCCGGTGACGCACGCCGAACTCTGCCGCAGCGAGCCGCATTGCCGGCGCCTAAAGCGACAGGCGCGCAAGCTTTTGGTGCGCGAACAACTGGATGAGTCGAGCCGACGGTGCTTGGAACACCTGTTGGCTAGTAGCCAACAGCTCAAGGTGGTCTACCAGTTCCGCGAGCAATTGCGCCAAATCTGGGAGCGCAACGCCCCCTCGCAGGAGGCGCTGCTGAAGTTGCTCGAGGATTGGTGCCAGCGTGCCGAGGCCACGGGCATTCAGGCCCTGGAGGGGTTCTCGCGGAATCTGCGGGGACTGGCGTTGGTGAGCGCGCAGGGCTGATTCCGTGCTCCGTACTCCGCGTGCAGGGCGGCTCAGGGCTCCGCGCTCAGGTAGCAGATCCAGCCGGCATCGGGCTCTGCCCGCGTGACCGGCTTGAAGATCCCGTCCGGCTCGCCGTGCTCATCCCAGCCCTGCCAGTAGATGCGCGGCTGGCGGAAGCCGGCCTCGATGAGTAGCTCGCGCAGCTCGGGCAGGGTCCAGAGCCGCCAGGAATAGCGGAATGCGTGATCCAGGCGTGAGCCGTCCGGGAAGGCGAAGTGGATCGCGCACTGCATGAGCCCGCTGATCGGGTCGTAGTCGGTCTGGTCCCAGAGATAGGTGAAGGGCGGGCCCGCGTCGTCTTCGATGTCGCGCTCCTCGGTGATGACGCGATAGGCATCGTAGCCCCCATAGCTATCGAGGATGAACAGCCCATCGTCGACCAGTCGCTCGCGCACGCGCTGAAAGTAGCGCCGCAAGGCCGCACGCTCGGTGATCAACCACCAGCTAAAGTTCATCGCCAGCACCAGATCGACCGGCTCGTGGTGCCCCTTGGCCGAGTGTTCTGGGCCAAGGTCCAACACATCCGCTTCGATCAACCGCAGGCGCGCGCGCTGCTCTGGGGGCAGCGCGGGCAGCCGCTCCTCGCGCGTCCATTTCAGCACGGCGGGGTCATTGTCGATCCCGACCGCCCGATGGCTCGCATGCCGTGCGACCCATTCGCGGCACACCGCAGCCGTGCCACAGAAGTCCTCGGCGAGCGAGCGGGCAGGGCGCCCGCGCAGATCGTGAAAGGTTTGCTGGATAAAATCCACCTCCGCCTCCGGGCATTGCACCGCGCGTTCGTAGAGCGCGTGGCGGTCGGCTTGATCGGCTTGGCGCGTGCTGGCGCTGGACGCGACCGAGAAGGGGCGGGGTTGGGTTCTGTGATCTGGGCTCATCGCTCGATGCTGGGTTGGGCCGGGCTACGGATATTTGCAAGGGAGTAGGGGTTTCGCTTAAGCTTGACGGCTTGATGCGCAGGGACGCAACCGTCGAATTCCGCGCATGGTCGCCCTGAATGATCGCGGAATCCGTTGGCGGAACCGAGCATCAAGTGCATTCCGGAGAGGTGTCCGAGTGGCTTAAGGAGCACGCCTGGAAAGTGTGTATAGGTTCATAGCCTATCGTGGGTTCGAATCCCACCCTCTCCGCCACATCGAAAACAGGGCAAGTTGTTTCGCTTAAAAAGGCGCTACCTCGGAGTCATTCGCACGGTCGTGATGAGGCTGTAACCGCGATGAGGGAGGTGATTGCGACCATGACGACCCGCTCTGTGCGCTCCATCGTCTTAGCGCTCTTCCTTTTATCTCTTGTCCCGCTCGCGTGGGTGCATGCCAACCCAACGCTCGACGCTGCGGCGACGGATCAGGCTCCGCTTCAGGATTTATTGGCGCTGCTCGAGCAAGAGACCGAGCTGGCCACGCGCAGCGGCATGAATGCCGACTATGTCCCCGGCATGGCAACGATCCTCTCGGGCGATGATCTGCTGGTGCGCGGCGTGCGCAATGTCGGCGAGGCCTTGACGCTGGTGCCGGGCATCAGCGATGGCATGGAGATGAGCGGCGAGCGGCAGATCCTCAGCCGTGGCATCGGCTTCGGCTACGCCTCGGGCAACATCAAGATCCTGCTCGATGGCGTGTCGATGAACTCGACCCTGTATGCCACCGCGAATCCGGTGCTGAACATCCCGATCGAGCAGGTGAAGCGCATCGAGGTCATTCGCGGACCGGGCGCCTCGGTGCATGGCGAGTATGCCTTTGCCGGGGTTGTCGATGTCATCACCCGTAAGTCGCAACGCAGATTCCATGTGCAAGCCATGGATGGGGGCGGCGATCGTGGCGGCGGTGGCCTCTGGTTTTGGCGCGATCACCAGCGCGATCTCTCCGTGTCCTTCAACGTGTTCGGCTTAGACGGCGACGCCGGCGTCGATGTGGCTGAGGACGCGCTCTATGGGATCAATCTGCCCGAGCTGTCGAACGCACCGGGAAAGAGTAACGAGTCGCATCGCTATCGAGGGTTGTTCGCCGACGTCATCTGGGGCGACTTCTTCGCGGCGGTGAAGATTCTCGACGACGACTATGGCGACGCGTTCGGCATCAACCACTTCCTGCCGCCCGAGGATGATCAACTCGCCTCGCGCCAGGGTTATGAATCGTTGCAGCTCGGCGGCAACCTGCAGCTCAGCGAACAGTTGCGCACACAGCTGCGCCTGGAAGCATTGCGCCACCACCGTGATCGCGATGATCTCTACGTCGCACCGGCCGGCTACTTCCTCGAGCACGAGCCGGTCTACATGAGTCAGGACTACCGCGAGACGCGCTACCTCGCTGCGGCCGACCTGCACTGGCGAGCGCATCCGCGCCATACGCTGTTCGTTGGGCTCGAGGCGCGTCATGTGCAGGTCGACGAGGCGACCTGGGACTGGCCAGCGGCCTTTGCGATCGATGTCCCCTGGTTGGACGAGGATCTCAGCCGCCGCATCCTGAGCCTCGTCGTGCAGGATCAAGCCCGCGTCGGCGAGCAGCTCACCGTGACCGCTGCCTTGCGCTTCGATGAGTACAGCGATGTTGGCACCTACCTGAGCCCGCGCTTGGCTGCGGTCTGGCGGATCAATGATGAGCACATCCTCAAGCTGCAATACGCGCGTGCGTTTCGGCCGCCGACCTTCTACGAGCTGACTTATCCGGGGGAAGGCACGGATGAGGTACGCGCCGGCGAGATCACGACCTATGAACTCGGCTACATCCTGAAGAAACCGCGCTGGGAGGCTCGGCTCATCCTGTTCCAGTCCGATCTCTCGGATTCGATTGTGTTCGGATACGACAAGGAGGGCTATATCAATAGCGCCGATGCGCGCTTGCGTGGCATCGAAGTCGAATACACTCAGCGGCTGCTGCCCACGCTGAAGCTGGACGCCAATCTCTCTTATGTGGAGAGCGTTGATTTAGGACTGGATCAGCGCCCGCTGCCCGGCGGCACCGATCTGCTGGGGAATCTGGCCTTGCTGTGGCAGCCGATCGATGCCTGGACCGCCGCGCTGCAACTGCGCTCTGTCGGAGACCGAGCGCGGCAACCCTCGGATACGCGCTCGTCCGTGGATGCCTACACCTTAGCCGACCTGACCCTGAGCTATGCGACCTCCGATCGTGGCCTCTTTGCGCACCTCGGGGTGAAGAATCTAACCGATGCCGATGTGCGCTTTCCCGAGCAACCCACGGGGTTTGGTGAGATCGACTTGGTCTATCGAGAGGACTATCCGCGCTCGGGACGCCATTGGTGGCTGTCCGTCGGCTACGCGTTTTGACCATGTCGGGCCATGTTGTCGGTCGCTTCCGGCTCCTGTGTGTCGCCCTCGCGTGTCTCGCGCTCTCGGGTTATGGTGCCGAGAGTCTGGCGCGGACCCTGTGGCCGGAAGACCAGCAGCGGCTGCGGGTTGGGCTCAGGATCTTTCCGGCCGTGCTGGGCGCCTTGGAAGGATTGGAGCAGCGTCGATCCGCTGCTGGAGCGCTGCATGTGGTCGTCACCTATCAGGGATCGGATGACGCAGTGCACCAAGTCGTCACGGCCCTCGAGGAGATCGATCAGATTCAAGACATGCCGCTGGATGTCAAGGTGTTGGCACTCGATGACCTCCAGGTGTATCGCGGGCCGCCCTTGGGCGGGATTTTCATCGCCAGCGTCGACATCGAGCCGGCGTTCCTGCAGCGTCTGTCGATCACTCACAAGGTGTTGGTGTTTTCGCCGTTCGCGGGCGATGTCAAGGCTGGCGCGGTCGCGGGCATCCATGTCACCGATCGGATCTTACCGGCGATCAATCGAGTGCAGGCGCAACGTGCCGGTGTGCGCTTCAAGGCCTTTTTCCTGAGGGTCGCGCATCATGCCGAGTGAGCACCGATTTGTCGAAGAGCGTCCGACCTTTGTGTTCGAGCGCAATCTGGCGGCGATCTTTGGCTTACTTGGCCTGCTGTTGACCGGGTTGATCACTGGCTATTGGCTGCTCGTGCTCGAGCCGAGCCTGCAGGCCGACGCCGAGAGCCGGGCACACGCGCTCGCCCAGGCCCAAGCGCGCAGCCTTGAATCGCTATTTGCGATCGATTTGCCGCCGGAGAGCCTCATCACCGCGATTAACACCCGCCTTGACGGTATCCTGCTGCTCAAGGAGCAGGGGACGGAGACAGCGCTCACCGACCGGGTGGTGCTCGAGTTCGATCCGCATGCCACGCCTCTGACGACCGAGCAGTTGACGCTCGCGCGTGGGGAGATGACATGCCCCGACGCCTGCTTCGTGACCGAGGAGCCGCTCTATCATCCGCGCAAGCATCTGCTGATTGGCATTGCCACCTTTTATGCCAATACCGAGTCGCTGAGCGCGTTGATCAGCGATGTTCGCAGCAAGCTGTTCTGGACCGGATGCGCGGTCCTCTTGCTCATCGTGTTGGGATGGTTATCCGCAGGCTGGTTGCTGCGCCGCCTCAGAGAGAGCGAGACGAATCTCCGCAGCCTGCTGGACGTCGCGCCATTCCCGATGTTGTTGCTCGATCACTCGCAGACCCTGATCGTTCGCGCCAACCTGGCGGCCGTTCGTTACCTAGGCTTACACAAAGCCGCCAACGCACAACTCAGCAGTGAGACCTGGAAACGGCTCGGCGAGGACGGGCTGCCGAGCGAGGAGGAGGGGCAACGCGAGATGCAGTGGCGAGATCAAGACGATCAACTGCATTGGGCCGTGGTCTCGGTGATCCAGCTCAGTGTCTCTGGCGCGCCGCACTGCCTGGTCTCGCTGGTGGACATCTCGGAGCTGAAACTCATCCAGCAGCGCTTGCACCAGGCGGCGAACACCGACGCCCTGACGCAGAGCTACAACCGGCGGTATCTGTTCGATCGGCTGCACCAGGAGATGATCCGCTGCGATCGTGAGGCCCATGGCCTGTCGGTGATCCTATTCGACTTGGACGAATTCAAAACGATCAACGACACCTTCGGCCATACCGTGGGCGACACGGTGCTCGCCAGTGCGGCGGAGGTCTTACGGCGGTGCGTGCGAGCCGTGGATGTGTGTGGACGTTACGGCGGCGAAGAATTTCTGGTGATCCTACCGTCCGCGACGGCCACGGCGGCGTTCGAGATCGCCGAGCGCATCCGTGGCGAGATCAGCGCCTTGAGCTGGCCGTCGTCCGAACTCCGGGTCACCATCAGCGGGGGCGTGGCGGAATACAGCAACGGCACCATCGATACGCTGCTCGAAGCTGCGGACCGCAACCTCTATCGGGCCAAGGAGACGGGACGTAACCGGATCGTCTATTGAGACGAGGGCCTTACTTGGCATTGGCAGCTTGGCTGTCTTGGTAGTGCTTTTACCATGACTTTACATAATATACATTATGCGCAATTACATTGTAACTACTTGCACGCTCAAATCGCGTCGATCGCTTCGCGCAGGGTCAAGACGGGCTGGATCTTCAAGCCGTCGACCCCCCCTCTGGGCACGTTGCCCTTGGGCACGATCGCTTGCTTGAAGCCATGCTTGGCGGCCTCGCGCAGCCGATCCGGGCCGTTGGGTACCGGGCGGATCTCGCCGGCGAGGCCGACCTCACCAAAGACCGCCAGATCCACCGGCAAGGCTCGGTCGCGGAAGCTTGAAAGCACCGCGAGCAGTACCGCCAGATCGGCGGCGGTCTCGGTCACCCGCACGCCACCGACGACGTTGGCGAACACGTCCTGGTCGAACATCCCGATGCCGCCATGGCGATGCAACACCGCCAGCAACATCGCCAACCGGTTCTGTTCCAGCCCCACCGCGAGCCGACGCGGATTGGCCAGTGGGCTCTGGTCGACCAGCGCCTGCACCTCGACCAGCATCGGCCGCGTGCCCTCGCGCGTGACCAGTACCACCGAGCCTGGCGCCGGTTCCGCGTGGCGTGAGAGGAAGATCGCCGAGGGGTTCGAGACCTGCCGCAGGCCACGGTCGGTCATCGCGAAGACGCCCAACTCGTTGACGGCGCCGAAGCGATTCTTGACCGCGCGCACCAGCCGATGGGGGCTGCCGGATTCGCCCTCGAAATAGAGCACGGTGTCGACCATGTGTTCGAGCACGCGCGGCCCGGCCAAGGCGCCCTCCTTGGTGACATGGCCGACCAGGAACACGGTGGTCTCGGTGAGCTTGGCATGGCGGACCAACTGGGCCGCCGTTTCGCGCACTTGCGAGACCGAGCCCGGCGCTGAGGTCAGCGCCTCGGTGAACAGGGTTTGGATCGAGTCGATCACCAACACGCGCGGTGCCTCAGCGGCAGCAGTGGCCAGGATCTGCTCGATGCAGGTCTCGGCAAGCAGGTTGAGCCCGCCCGGCGCGAGCCCGAGCCGCTGCGCGCGCAAGCTGACCTGCTGCGGTGATTCCTCGCCGGTCACATAGAGCACCGAACTTTTGCTTGAGGCGAAGGCTGGGTTGGCGTCGATCGCGGCGCTGGCCTGCAGCAGTAGCGTCGATTTGCCGATCCCAGGGTCGCCGCCGATCAGCACCACCGAGCCCTGCACCAGCCCACCACCGAGCACGCGGTCGAGCTCGGCAATGCCGCTTGGGCTGCGCACCTCCTGTTCGGGTGCAATCTCGGCGAGTCGGTGGATGGCGTTGAGGTTCGCGCGCGCGGCTTGTCCAGCAGCCGCGCCGGCGTAGCCGCCACCGCCAGGTCGCGTCGTGGCCTTGGGTGGCAGCGTGACCTGCTCGATGCTGTTCCAAGCGCCGCAATCGGCGCAGCGGCCGCTCCATTTTGGCGACTGGGCGCCGCAGTTGTTGCAAACGTAGGCGCTGCGGCCCTTGGTGGTCGTTGGGCTCAAGAGCGCGGCTCCTGTGTGTGATCTCGTATTTGGGATAGAACAAGCACTGCCGGATTCACAGCCGATCGCAATTCGGAACCCGTGCTGGCTCTGCGTCTGATTCATCTTCGTCATGGACAATTCGCACCCGCGATGAAAGTCGGCACAGCAGCTCGTAGTTGATGGTGCCAACCTGCTCGGCGACCTCCTCCACCGGCAGTCCCTGCCCCCAGAGTGTCACCGGATCACCAACGATCGCGTCCGGTATCTGGCGAAGATCGACGCTGATCATGTCCATGGAGACACGCCCGAGGAGTGCTGCACGCTGGCCTCGAATCAGCACCGGCGTGCCGGTCGGCGCATGGCGTGGATAGCCATCACCGTAGCCGATAGCGACCACGCCGACGCGCATCGGCTCCGGACACTGATAGGTACTGCCATAGCCGATTGTTGCGCCAGCTGGCAGTTCGCGCACTGCGATGAGCTGACTCGTTAGCGTCATCACCGGGCGCAGATCAAGTGCCGCTGCCGCCTGGCACAGCAGCGGCGAGCCGCCGTAAAGCATGATCCCGGGGCGAACCCAATCACTCCGCGCGGCCGGATGAGCGAGGATGCCAGCGGAGTTGCCAATCGACAGCGGCAGACCAAAACGCTCGGCAAGCGCCCTCGCCTGCTCGCATTGCGCGGCGGTCAATGGATGCGAAGGATCATCGGCATTCGCCAGGTGCGTCATGATGCCGGCGAGTTCCAGCGGTGACGTCTGCGTTGAACCCGACGAACCCGGTGCTGACGTTTGCTGGGTTGCGCCCGCCCCCGAGGTCGTTGAACCTGTTGGTGAGCTTAGACGCTCGATCAGCGCGACGGCCTCGGCCTGTTGCAGCCCCAGCCGGCCCATGCCGGTATCGAGCTTGAGCCAGATGCGCTGAGGCCTCGGTTGCGGATTGGCCTGTCGTTGGCTCAGGATCAGATCGAGCTGCCGGCTTGAATGCACCGTCAGCTCGACCTGCATCGACAGCACCGCACCGAGTTCGGTCTCGCTCGCAGCGCCTTCCAGCACCAGCAGCGGCTTGCTGATGCCAATCGCGCGCAGCCCGAGCGCCTCCTGGACGCGCGCCACCGCGAAGCCATCCGCCGCCTCCAGTGCCGCAGCGCACTGCCTCATGCCATGGCCATAGGCATCGGCCTTGATCACGGCCCAGATGCGACTACTCGGCGCCGCCGCGCGACAGACCGCGAGATTATGGCGCAGCGCGCCGAAGTCGATCTGTGCGATGGGTCCAGTGATCATTGGTAGCCCAAATCGCCGTAGAGATCCTCGGCCAGATTCTCGAACTTGGTGAACTGACCCATAAATGTGAGCTTCACCGTGCCTATCGGCCCATTACGCTGTTTACCGATGATAATCTCGGCAACGCCCTTATCCGGGCTATCTTCGTTGTAGACCTCATCGCGATAAATAAAGACGATGAGGTCTGCATCCTGTTCTATGGCACCTGAGTTATGACTGACGACGCCATCAGCCAACCAGGAGGCTGGTCCCGGAACCGTTAGATCGTAGACCTCCTCCTCTCCATCCGGCTCCACCGCAACCACGGTATCCCAAAATAGACTGCTAGTGGCTTCCGCATGCAGCTGCGTATCTGACCACTGCTCGACGGAGACCGGATCTACAAGCTCGCGCGTGATGGCGAGCCGATCGCCTTGTCCGAGCTGATCGACGGTTTGCCAACCGGTACCCGTCAGAAAACGATGCTGTGCCGTGGCGCGCACTTGGCGACCACTGCTGAGCTTGATAGAGAAAACCGGCTTACGGCCGGTGCTCCAGATCTTGTCGGCTTTCGCGGTCACGAGCTGTTGTTTGTCGTCGACCGCAACGACCTCTGGAGCGGTGCCCACCAAGGTTGCAATGGGCACCCAGCGCCCATCAGCGAGTACAACGCGCGTGTCGCCTGTCACGCACTCCCTCAAATCGGACATCACCGGCCGTTTGTTCGGTCGCTGTTCCAGGCTGCGATTGAGCTGCGAGAGGGCCACCACCGGGACATGCAGCTCCTTGGCGAGGGACTTGAGCGCGCGCGAGATCGCGGAAATCTCGGTCGCGCGGTTCTCGCCCTCGCTCGGAGCCTGCATCAACTGCAGGTAATCGACGACGATCATGCCGAGTTCCTTTTCTTCGCGCTTGAGATCGCGCTGCAGTCGGCGTACCCGCGCGCGCAGGTCGGTTGGCGAGAGCGCCGGGGTATCATCGATATACATCGGCGCCTGCGAGAGCATGGTCACCGCCGAGGTCAGCCGTGGCCAGTCTTCTTCGGTGAGCTTGCCGGTGCGTACCCGATGCTGATCGATCTGCCCGAGCGAGGACATCATGCGCATCGCCAACGCATCGCCAGGCATCTCCATGCTGAATACCGCGACGCCTTTTCCGGTCTTGATCGCAACGTTTTCCGCCATGTTCATCGCGAAACTGGTGTTGTGCACGCAGATATCGTTGGCGACAAAGTTGTGCGTCTCCGGGATGGTTAAATCATAGACTTGGCGCAGACCAAGGGGTTCGATTGAGACGATTGGATCCCAAAAAAGATCACTATTGGCAAGCTCGCTGAGATCCACATTCGTCAGTCGGCGTTTCTGATCAAGGGCTTGCAAAATGCGAGTAAGCGCCGCTTCCTTCGATTCGATACCGATCTCGGTGGCGAAGATGCGGATGGAGTCGGTATCGGTCAGATCCAACTGCCAGGCGCTGTAATCGCCCTGCTCTTGCGGCTGCCCGCCCCCATGTTCGTCGAGCTGCTCACCGACCGGCGGGCGGCGAATGCGGCGGTAGCGAAGCTTGGCAATCACGCCGAAGCGCAGCAGCAGATGCTGAACCTGTCGCGCCAGACGTTCACTGGCGGAGGCATAGCCGACCAGAGACTGACCGCTTGCAAGCAGCGTCGCCCAGCCATCGGTCGCGAATAAGCGGTTCAGGAACAGGGCAAGCTGCGCCTTGGGCAGCTCGAAGACCGGCGCCGGGATGAACTTATCATGCGCGTCCCGGCCCCAGAGCCCCAGGTCCATCAGCCAGCGGGTCAATGTATTGGGGCCGCTCTTCACCGCGCGCTCGCGCGCACTCGGCGACCAGGCGACCTGGGCCTCGGTCTGGAGCTGAGGACTGTCGTTGATGAACGTTGGCGTCGCGCCTCTGAGGCAACCGTCGCCGATCAGATAACCAAGCAGCTTAACCTCGCAGTCGCGCATCGGCTTCTGGCCGAAAACTGGTAGGCGTCGCGGTACGGCAATGGCATCACCGACCGCAAGCTTGCTGAGCGCTTGCCAGCCCTCCATGGTCAGGAACGGATGCGTGAGCGTGGTGTCGATAACGCGCCCGAGTCGCGTCGTCACGCGAAACACCGGTTTATGTCCGTCATCGACGAAGGCGCTTGGCTGCGTTGTGCTAAAGCGCAGGCGCTCATCGAGTGTCAGTAACGCCGCCTGGCGCTGGCGCACGATCGCTTCAATCGTCGTCACCTGTCCATCCGCGAGCAGGATCTCACTGCCAGCCTCCAGGCACTTACCCATCGACGGCCTCCCCGCGCAGATGATCAGATCGGCGGGCTGCAGGCCGGAGGTCTTCATGTCGAAGTCGATGAAACCGGTCGGCAGGCCGGTGATCGGCTCGTCGCGATGATAGAGTTCGTCGATCTTGTTGACCGCGATGGTCAACAGCTCTTCAATCGACTTGAAGCCGCCGCCACGGGTGAGCTGCTCGGCGATCTCGAAGACCTTGGCCTCGGCGGCGTCGAGGATCTCGGCCTCGCTGCGGCCCTTGGTGTCGAAGGCCAGATCGGCGATGCCAGTGCCGGCTCGAATCAGTTGCCGAAGCACCGAGTTGAAGCGCACGATGCGCGCATAATGGGCGGCGTTGGCGGCCGAGCCGGTGTTGCGGTCGATCTCGGCCAGGTAGGTCATGCCACCCATATCGTCGAGCAGCTTGCGCTTGGCGAGCGCCTCGGCCAACGTGATGACGTCGAAGGGATGATCCTGCTCGGCCAAGATGTGGATGGCGCGGAAGATCAGCTGATGTTCTTGGCGGTAGAAATCGGTCTCGCGCACCTTGTCCGCGACCTGCTCCCAGACGCTGTTCTCGAGCATCAGGGCGCCGAGCAACGACTGCTCGGCCTGCAGGTTGTGCGGTGGAACGCGCATCCCCGACATCGCTTCGGCCATCTCGGACAGCGCATCGGTGGGCGGCCCCATTGGCTCGATCCCGAAGTCTTCCGGGAGCGCTGGTGGCGGACCTTCGGTGGCCTCCCGAGCAGGGTCTTCAGAGGAAAAGGGGCGGTTGGTCAAAGCGGCAGCCTCGTGCATCGACGGCTCAGCCGTCGTTCTCGCCGCTCATTCTCAGGGCTTGTGTGCCGTCGAGCAATCCGGGATTCTGGGCGGGCGCGACGTTTCGGGCGCAGCGGCGGCGTGCCGTCGAGCTTGAGTCTTCGACATCCCACATCGATGAGGCGGAAACAAAAAGGGCTTGCGTCTTTCGAAGCAAGCCCTTTTTTAGGTTTGGTAGCGGGGGCAGGATTTGAACCTGCGACCTTCGGGTTATGAGCCCGACGAGCTGCCTGACTGCTCCACCCCGCAACTGAGCCGCCTACTATAGACACGAATGTGGGTGAGTGCAAGCGGTTTTTGATCTCATCGCGCGATCACGCCAGTGACAGAGTTCGCGCTCAGAGCGTCTTGAGATACTCGAGCAGCGCGCGACGTTCGTCATCATCGAGCAGGTCTCCGAAGTCATGGCCCTGATTGCCGTAACCCCGGCGGGTCGTATCGTAGACCCACTTCTGCTCCTCCAGGCTGGCGAACTGCTCACGTCCTTGCTCGAGGCGCTGATAGCGCCAGCCTAAGGCGTCTTGGTCATAGTCGGGGCTTGCGCTCTCGAACCTCCAGTACCTTGGACGCTCGCCGCTCTCAAGCAACGCGGCCAGGCTCGGCACCGAGCCATTGTGCAGATAGGGCGCCGTGGCCCAGATGCCATCCAGCGGTGGCGCCACATAACCGAGCCCCGGCTGCGCATCGGCGTTGCGCCCATAAAAGGACGCGTTGAACCAGCGCGCGAAGCGATCCGCATGTTGATAGGCCGCCTCGGCCATCGCCGGATCGGTACCGACCTCATTGAGCGCCACCAGCTCATTGGGATAGCGTTCGTGCTCACCGTAGCGCCCGTGGCACTCCGTACACTCGGTCTTGAACAGGCGCTCGCCTTGGGCCGCCAGTTCGGTATCGATCGGATAGGGATAGGCCGGTGCCTCCAGAGTGGCCAAATAGGCGCGCACATCCTGGAACCAGGCATCGATCTCGCGCGCCTCGGCAACCGAATCTGTACAGGTCGTCGAGGCCAACATCATGTAACCCACATGATCCCCGCGTCCTTCGCCGTTGTAGAACATCGCATGCTTCTTGCCGACGTTCCACCAAGGCGGCACGCTCGCGGGCAAGACCTCGGTCGAGGGCAAGGGTAAGAGCGGCTCGTCGGACCAGGCCAGGGTTTCTGGATCGCGGTGCGCCATCAAGGCCAAGGTGATCGCCTGCGCGGGATTGGCGCCGATGGTGTCGGTCATCGACCAGGGCGCGATCGCGCCGAGCCGATCGGCCCAGCGCTGCCATTCGGCCACCTCGGCCTCACCCTTGACATAGGCGCCGGCGCCTTCGACCGCCATCACCGGATCAGCGGTGAAGTCAAGGAATTCGTTACCGAGGCCGATCACCAACTCGCCGTTCAGCGGCGCCGCGTGGCAGCCCAGGCAATTGCTCGTCACCAGCTCGACACCGCTGGCGGCGGTGAACGCGGTGAGCGCATAGGGCAGCTCGGCATTGCGACCGCGTCGGCCCGCCAGCGCGTACTTGGGCTCCGGCGCGCCGCGACTTGCGGCATAGGCGTCGTAGGGTAAACCGCAGGTCACCACCGCGCCATTGACCAAGGCATCGTAACCTGCCTGGGCGTCACCCGGCCGCTGCGGCGACGCCGGGATCGGCCCCGGCTCGGCCTTGGTCACGGCGACGGGCTGAGCGCCATCGCACGCGACCAACCCCGTGCTCAAGATGAACGACAGGCTGCAGACAACCCCTCGACGCCGAGATCCCATGAACAGGTTCCTAAACACTAGGCTCCCTCCTAAACGCTGCGAATGTACGACACTGACCGTCGATGCCCGATCAGGTTCCAAGTGGCAGAGTTAGGTTCCACGCGGCGAGCCGTCTCCATAGCCGTTGAGGTCCATCTGGCCACTGCCGCTGATCGCCTCCGACTCGCGCCGACCGCTCACGCGCACCGCTCCCCGCCACGCCCAGCTCGCCTCCGCGATCGAGGCCGAAGACAGCGCCCGCGCCGCATCGCCGCCAGACGCAATGCCGCCAGTCGCATCGCCAAACAGGGGCTCGATCTCCAGCTCCAGCCCGTGCGCGGGGATCAGTAGCCGCCAGCCCAGTGGATATTCAACCCCGCCTTCGGTGACCCAACCGGCCTCGGTCGGCGCTACCGTCAGCTCCCGACGCCGTAACGCCCGCGTCTCGCCTTCGGCGCCGATCAAGACACAGCTGGGAATCGGCGTGCCACCACCGCCGCGCCGGCGAAGATGGAGACAAGCCAGCTCCGAGCCATCGTTGAGCTGTAACTGAAACCGATTCGCGACCAATTGCCCGCGCCCACCCGCCAGCGCTTCGGCTAAGGCGCCCCAGCCATGATCGAGCCAGGCCACACCCTGCAGCGCCTGCTCGCCCCCCTTCGCTCGCAGCGTTCCCGAGGCCGCCAAGCGCGATTGACTGTAGAACTGGACCGCCGAGGCGCCCTGCTCCGGCGCACCCGCCAGCGTCTGCTGATCCAACACCACCGGCGGCTTGAGCGATGACAGTGATAGCTCCAGCGCAACCCCGTCGGCCTCGGCGTGCAACACGAGTTCATCCTCGGCCGCGCGTGACAGCGCCCAGCCTTCGATCCAGACGCGCTCGCCGTCGGCCTCATTCGCGCCCGCGCCAGCAAGCCCCAGCGCTGTGCGACTCAGCCGCTGCTCGCGGACCGGTAGCCCCGACAGTGCCATAGCATCCTCGCCGGCCATAACCACCCATTCTCCGGCCAACAGCGCATCGGCCGCGAAGGCTGATGCCCGCCCATCAGCCGCTGCTGCCAGCCTGAGCCGCGCCAGCGACAAACGCACCGCCACCGGCTGCTCCCGCGCATCGCGCAGCACCGCCGTCAGCTCCCACAGCTCCGCCGGCGCACCCGGATGCGCGCCGTGATCGCGGGGAAATTCCAGCGTCAGTGTCTCGCCAAGCTCACCTTCCTCGGCATCAGCACCGGTATCCTTGTCCATCTCGGCCAGCGCGGCCGCCAGGGCCGAGGCATCGAACCCCTCACTGCGAGACGCCGACTCACGCGGCCAGAGCCCGTAAGCCAGCCCCGCCAAGACGATGAGCACCAGGGGCAATGCCAGCCAACGCATGACTCATTCCTCAAGAAGCTGTTTGCAATCCAAATCGCGGCGCTAAGGTTCCAAGCCATTAACGCGCCCGAGCCCGCTCATACTCCGCCACAGCCTGCGGCAGCGAGCGCTCCAGCTCGGCAATGCGCCGCTGATCCAACGGATGCGTACTCAAGAACTCCGGCGGCGCGCCACCGCGCTGGGCGTTGTAGGCCACAAACCGCTGCCAAAACCCGATCGCTGCGCGCGGGTCATAGCCCGCTCGCGCCATGAATAACAGCCCCAGCTCGTCCGCCTCCAACTCCTGGGTGCGTGAATAGGGCAACATCACCCCTAACCGGGAGCCCACGCCGTAGGCCTGCATGATCAGGTCGCGATTCGCTCCGGCCTCCGAACCCAAGGCCGCCGAGAGCCCAGCACCGCCCAACTCGACCAACATCCCGTGCGACATCCGTTCCGCCCCATGGCGTGCGACCGCGTGCGCAATCTCATGCCCGATCACCGTCGCCAGCCCCGCCTCATCCTGGGTGATCGGCAAAATGCCCGTATTCACCCCGACCTTACCGCCTGGAAGTGCAAAGGCATTCGGCGCATCATCCTTGAACAACACGAACTCCCAGCGCGCATTCGGTAACGACACCACCTTGCTGATGCGGTCGCCGACCCGTTGCAGCATCGCCACATCCCGACCCCGCGTCACCACCGGTTGCTGCTGCTTGATCTGTTGGAAGGCCTGAATCCCCAACTCGATCTCATCGCTCGGACTCACCAACAGCAGCTGCCGCCGGCCGGTTTCCGGCGCCGTTGCGCATGACAACAGCGCCGCCGATAGGACAAGCAGAAGACCCGCCAGCGCTGGCAATTTCGGCGGTCTTCTTGCACGGTCGTTCGCGCCGTCTCGCATCACCCTCGTCATCATCATTTGCCTCACTCTGAAATAACGCTCAACATCGGTCTTGATGTTGAGCAGGCGCGCACCGTTGCGCCGATACTCAAGGCTGAATCTCGATGGGCGTCCCGTCCAAGGTGTAGCGCCAGATCTCATCCATCGCCAGGTTGGAGACGGCGACGCAGCCCTGGGTCCAGTCCTCGTAACGAATCAGCTCGCGCAGCGCCCGCTGCCGTTGCCCGCGCGGCTCGCCGTGGATCATGATCGCACCGCCAGGCCGGTCGCCGCGCGCCGCAGCGCGGGCACGATCCGCCGCGTTCGGATAGGAAATGTTGATGGCCTTGGTAAATTGGCTGTTCGCATTGCGCCAATCGAGCACATAGCGTCCCTCGGGCGTGCGCCCGTCGCCCTCACGCTCTTTATGACCCTCGGGAGCAAAACCGAGCGCGACGCGATAGGTGCGAAACGGTTGACCATCGCGCAGCAGATAGAGCCGACGCTGCCCCTTCTTAACCAGCACTTCGTCCGCGAGCAGTGGCCCGGTGCGTTGCACGGTCGCCGGTGCAGCCTCTTGGGCCTGCCGTAACATGCAGCCGGGCAGGAACGACATCGCCGCCACCGAGGCGCTGACCCCCAGCACCCCGATCAGCAGCAGACCGCAACGCGCCAGTCCACCCCCGATCCGCCCGCCCCGTAGCCGGTTCCAGTCGGACATCAGGCCGTTCCTCGCGGGATGACAATGGTTTTGAGCGCTGATATGCGATGCCTAGACCGCCAAGGCAAGGCATCAGCCGCATCGGCAATGGTAATATCCTGGTCATTCGATCAACAGGAGCATCATGTCATGGCATTCGAACAGATCCAGATTCCAGCAAGCGGCGAGCAGATCCGCGTCAATCCCGACCAAAGCCTCGTCGTTCCGGATCATCCCATCATTCCCTACATCGAGGGCGACGGCATCGGCGTCGACATCAGCCCGGTGATGATGAAGGTGCTGGACGCGGCCATCGCCAAGGCCTACGGCGGCCAGCGCCAGATCGCCTGGATGGAGATCTACGCCGGCGAGAAGGCCACCCGCGTCTACGGCGACGATACCTGGCTCCCCGATGAGACGCTCGAGGCGGTGCGCGACTATGTGGTCTCGATCAAAGGACCGCTGACCACCCCGGTCAGCGGCGGTATCCGCTCGCTCAACGTCGCCCTGCGCCAGCGCCTCGATCTCTATGTCTGCCTGCGCCCGGTGCGCTATTTCCAGGGCACGCCGAGTCCGCTGAAAAAGCCCGAAGAGACCGACATGGTGATCTTCCGCGAGAACTCGGAAGACATCTATGCCGGCATCGAATGGCAGGCCGGCTCGCCGGAGGCCGAGAAGCTCGTAACCTTCTTGCGCGGCGAGATGGGCGTGACCAAGATCCGCTTCCCGGACAGCTCGGGCATCGGCATCAAGCCGGTCTCGAGCGAGGGCACCCAGCGCCTGGTGCGCAAGGCCATCCAGTACGCGATCGACAACGAGCGCGACTCGGTGACCCTGGTGCACAAGGGCAATATCATGAAGTTCACCGAAGGCGCCTTCAAGGATTGGGGCTATGCGCTGGCGCGCGAGGAATTCGGCGCCGAACTGCTCGACGGCGGCCCCTGGTGTGCGTTCAAGAGCCCGAAGACCGGCAAGGAGATCATCGTCAAGGATGTGATTGCCGACGCCTTCCTGCAGCAGATCCTACTGCGCCCGAAGGACTACGACGTCATCGCGACCCTCAACCTCAACGGCGACTACATCTCCGATGCCCTCGCCGCGCAGGTCGGCGGGATCGGCATGGCGCCCGGCGCCAACCTTTCGGACAGCGTGGCCATGTTCGAGGCCACGCATGGCACGGCGCCCAAGTACGCCGGCAAGGACCAAGTCAACCCCAGCTCCTTGCTACTCTCGGGCGAGATGCTGTTGCGCCACCTCGGCTGGACCGAGGCCGCAGAGTTGGTGGTCAAGGGAATCGAGGGCTCCATCGCGGCCAAGACCGTGACCTACGATCTCGAGCGTCTGATGGACGGTGCGACCAAGCTGAGTTGCTCGGCATTCGGCGATGCGGTCATCGCCAACATGGGCTGAGCCGAGTCTGGACTCTCAGGGCCTGGACTGGAATTCAGGCCTCACGGTCCCGGCTGGCCAGAGGCGCCCGCCGGGACACCGCAAGCACCACGCAACTATTGCATCGCACGCTGGACCGTCGCCGCATGCAGCCCCTTGGGCCCCTGCGAGACCTCGAACTGCACCTTCTGCCCCTCTTTCAGGGTTTTATAGCCGTCCATATCAATCGACGAGAAATGCACGAAGACATCCTCGTCGCGACCATCGGGCTTGACAAAGCCATAGCCCTTGGCATTGTTAAACCATTTGACGATACCTGTGATCATCTGAGACTCCTCCGCAACTGCAGCACACTTCGGTTGGTTATTCAGCTTGTTGTAGTAGGCAAGACCACCGCTGAACGGTCATGCACTCGACCCACACCTAGCGCCTAGATGAAGCGGTCGTGACAAGAAAGTATAGTTGCCTAGACTGCTTGGTCAATCGCAGGCACCCACGGCGTCGCTGGAAGGCGTAGACGCCAACCCTCGTGGGGCTGTATTTTTCGCCTCATGATCCCTACTCAAGGTGAGATGCGCGACGCCTCTCGAACTCAAACCTTGTGCCGCCCGGGTCATACCCGACGGCCCTGACCTATGCTGACCAGGCCGATGTCCCACCGATTCATGCCAGACCCACTCACCCACGCCACCAGCCGCGCCTGGATTCGCCTGTCGAGTCAAGAAGACGGCAACGGCGACTCCGGGCTGTCGGTCCAAGAAGCCAAGCCCGCCCTCAAGCGGCCGCCGCTGTATAAGGTTCTGCTGGTCAACGACGACTACACGCCGATGGAGTTCGTCGTCCACGTGCTCGAGGCCTTCTTCGGCATGACGCCCGAGAAGGCCACCCAAGTCATGCTGCATGTGCATACGCGCGGAGTCGGCGTCTGTGGCGTCTTCACGCGCGACATTGCCGAGACCAAGGTCTCGCAGGTCAATGATTTCTCACGCCAGAACCATCATCCGCTGCTGTGCACGATGGAGGAGGCCTGAGATGCGTCTCGAACCAACCATCTTCGTTTTTGTCACGCCCCGGGGTCACAGTCCATGCTAAGCAAAGAGCTTGAATTCACGCTAAACCAGGCGTTCAAGGAGGCGCGGGCGAAGCGGCATGAATACATGACGGTCGAGCATCTGCTGCTCTGCCTGATCGATAATCCAGCCGCCGCCAAGGTGCTGCGGGCCTGCGCCGCCGATAACGACAAGCTGCGCGGCGACGTCACCACCTTCATCGAAGAGACCACGCCGCTGATCGCCGAGAACGACGAGCGCGAGACCC
Organism: Halochromatium sp. NSM3; assembly: GCF_059621085.1. Taxonomy (NCBI): domain Bacteria; kingdom Pseudomonadati; phylum Pseudomonadota; class Gammaproteobacteria; order Chromatiales; family Chromatiaceae; genus Halochromatium; species Halochromatium sp. NSM3. The sequence goes on from NZ_JCAQIA010000010.1 coordinate 50,631, forward strand.
AACCCACGCTCGGCTTCCAGCGCGTGCTCCAACGCGCTGTGTTCCACGTGCAGTCGGCCGGCAAGAAGGAGGTCACCGGCGCCAATGTGCTGGTCGCCCTGTTCAGCGAGCAAGACAGCCAGGCCGTCTACCTGCTCAACCAGCAGGATGTCTCGCGGCTCGATGTCGTCAACTACATCTCGCACGGCATCTCCAAGGTGCCGGGCGAGGATCAGGACGACGAGGCCCAGGGCGAGCCGGACGAAGTACGTAGCGATGAGAAGGAAGCGCCCAGCGCACTCGAGAACTTCGCCACCAACCTCAACGAGATGGCGCGCCAAGGCCGCATCGATCCGTTGATCGGGCGCGCCGGCGAGGTCGAGCGCACCGCGCAGATCCTCTGCCGGCGGCGCAAGAACAACCCCCTGCTGGTCGGCGAGGCCGGGGTCGGCAAGACCGCGATCGCCGAAGGGCTGGCGAAGAAGATCGTCGACGGTCAGGTGCCCGAGATCCTCGATGATGCGGTCATCTACGCGCTCGACCTCGGCTCCCTGGTGGCCGGCACCAAGTACCGCGGCGATTTCGAGAAGCGACTCAAGGCGGTGCTCGCCGAACTCAAGCGCAAACCGCACGCGATCCTGTTCATCGACGAGATCCACACCATCATCGGCGCCGGCGCGGCCTCCGGCGGCGTTATGGATGCCTCCAACCTGATCAAGCCGGTGCTCGCCTCGGGCGACCTGCGTTGCATCGGCTCGACCACCTATCAGGAGTTCCGCGGTATCTTCGAGAAGGATCGTGCGCTCGCGCGGCGCTTCCAGAAGATCGATGTCAACGAGCCCTCGGTCGAGGAGACCATCGAGATCCTCAAGGGGCTGAAGACCCGCTTCGAGGAGCATCACCAGGTCAGCTATACCAACCCGGCCCTGCGCGCCGCCGCCGAACTCTCGGCCAAGTACATCAATGACCGCCACCTGCCGGACAAGGCCATCGATGTGATCGACGAGGCCGGCGCCAATGTGCAGCTACGCCCGGCGGGTAAGCGCAAGAAGCGCATCGATGTGAACGATGTCGAGACCATCGTCGCCAAGATCGCGCGTATCCCCACGCGCAAGGTGTCGAGTTCGGATACCGAGTCATTGCGCCATCTCGATCGCGATCTGAAGATGGTGGTCTACGGCCAGGACGAGGCGATCGATGCCCTGACCTCGGCGATCCGCATGAACCGTTCCGGCCTCGGCACCGAGGACAAGCCGATCGGCTCCTTCCTCTTCACCGGTCCCACCGGTGTCGGCAAGACCGAGGTCACCCGGCAGCTCGCGCGCATCATGGGCCTGGAGCTGATCCGCTTCGACATGTCCGAGTACATGGAGCGGCACACGGTCTCGCGCCTCATCGGCGCCCCGCCCGGCTATGTCGGCTTCGACCAAGGCGGCTTGTTGACCGAGGAGGTCACCAAGCACCCACACGCGGTTTTGCTCCTCGACGAGATCGAGAAGGCGCACCCGGATGTGTTCAACCTGCTGCTGCAGGTGATGGATCATGGCAGCCTGACCGACAACAACGGCCGCAAGGCGGACTTCCGCAACATCGTGCTGGTGATGACCACCAACGCCGGGGCCGAGGAGACCAGCCGCCGCTCGATCGGCTTCACCGAGCAGGATCACTCCAGCGACGGCATGGAGGCGTTGAAGAAATACTTCACGCCCGAGTTCCGCAATCGGCTCGATGCGACCGTGCAGTTCGCGTCACTGGACACCAAGACCATCGCCAGCGTGGTGGATAAGTTCCTCTTCGAACTCGAGGCGCAGCTGGCCGAGAAGAAGGTCGCGCTCATGGTCGAGCCCGAGGCCCGGGCCTGGCTCGCGGAGAAGGGTTACGACCCGAAGATGGGCGCGCGACCGATGGCCCGCGTGATCAAGGACCACATCAAGAAACCACTCGCCAGCGAGCTGCTGTTCGGCGAACTCAGCGGTGGCGGGACCGTGATCGTCCGGCTCGGCGAGAACGATGACCTGACATTCAGCTTCGAGACCGAGAAGAGCCTGGCTTGAACCCGCTTGGGTCGCTCGCCTCAGCGCACGCGATAGGTGATGCGGCCCTTGGTCAGGTCATACGGGGTCAGCTCCACGGTCACCTTATCGCCGGTGAGAATGCGGATGTAATGCTTGCGCATCTTGCCGGAGATATGGGCCGTGACCGTGTGACCATTCTCGAGTTCGACGCGGAATACGGTGTTCGGCAGGGTCTCGACGACCACGCCTTCCATTTGAATAACGTCTTCTTTTGCCATGTATGTGAAATCTGTCTCGTGATGTCGCGAACGAGCGCGGCATCGGTTAAGGCGCCGCCCTGGCCAATCGCCGCTGTAGAACCGAAAAAGTATATCATAGGAAGCGGATCGGCTCGCCGCGCTCAAACCATCGCCAGTGCTGGCCGTCCCAGGCCTCGATCGGTCGAAACCGGTCTTTATAGGCCATCTTCGGGCTGTCTTCGATCCAATATCCCAGATACAGAGACCTCAGCCCGAGCCGAGCCGCTTCACGCGCCTGGGTCAGCACCGCATAGGTGCCGGGGGCACGGTCCGAGAGATCCGGGTCGAAGAAGGTATAGAGCGCCGAGAGCCCATCCGGGAACACATCGGTCACCGCCACCGACATCAGCCGTTCACCGAGAAAGGCCTCGATCAGCCAGGTCTGCCCGCCCCAAGGGCTGAGCAGGAAGCGCATATAGGTCTCGATCGAGACATCGTCGGCCATGTCGCCATCGCCATGGCGCGCCAGGATGTAGCGTTCGTAGAGCTGATAATGGATCGGGCGCAGTTGCGCGGGCTTGAAGACGATGCGGACCTCGCTGTCGTTGCGCGCCGCAGTGCGCCGCTGCGAGCGATTCAGACGCAGCGCGGCCACCGGAACCCGCACCGGCACGCAGCGTTGACAACCGCGACAGGCCGGTCGATAGAAGTGCATCCCACTGCGCCGAAAACCGATCTGCTGCAGCCATTGCGCTCGATCCCGATCGATCCGCGCCATCGGGTCGACGAACAAGGTCCGTGCTCGCAGCCCATCGACATAGGAACAGTCGTGCTCGCCGGTCAGGTAGAGCTGCAGATGGCCCGGTAGGTTGCGATTCGCGTTCATCAGGATTCCCCTCCCGGATAATGGACCCGACCATCATCCCAGGTGCCGAGCGTGAGCGGACGATCGCGCAGCGTCTGCAAGCGCGTCATGAACTGCGCGCGCGACATCAGCTGCGCGCCCATGCGCCGTATGTGCGCGGTCAGCACCTGACAATCGATCAGCTCGATGTCCAAGCCGATGGCATGCTCGCACAGATGGACCAGCGCCACCTTCGAGGCATTATCGACTCGGCTGAACATCGATTCGCCAAAGAAGGCACCGCCAATCGCGACGCCATAGAGTCCGCCGACCAACTGCCCGGCCTGCCAGACCTCGACCGAATGCGCGATCCCATGCACATGCAGGGCACAGTAGGCGCTGATCATCTCCGGCAGCAGCCAGGTGCCCTGGCTATCGGCGCGCGGCCCGGCGCAGGCGTGGATCACCGCCGGAAAATCACGATCCATGGTGACCCCGAACGGACGCTGGCGCAGCCGCTTGCGCAGACTGCGCGAGCGATGCAGCTGAGTCGGCAGCAACACCGTGCGCGGATCGGGCGACCACCACAGGATCGGGTCGCCTTCGCCATACCAGGGGAAGATGCCATGCCGATAGGCATTGATCAGGCGTCGGGTGCTCAGATCGCCGCCGACCGCGAGCAGACCATCGGGCTCACGCATGGCCTCGGCCGGATCGGGGAAAGCCCCGGTTGGATCATTCGGCGCCAGCAAATACGGCATCGACATCGGTGCGTTGGGCGGCACGTCGGCCTCTCAGCCGGCATCGCGCCGGTAAGGACTGCGTGCGTTCATCTCGCCGATATAGTCCTCGACCGCCTCGATTTCATGGTCGAGAAAGTGACCGATCGGCTCGCGAAACCCAGGCTCGGCCAACCAATGCGCCGACCAGGTGCGGGTCGGCAGGAAGCCGCGCGCGACCTTGTGCTCACCCTGCGCGCCGGGCTCGAAGGCCGTCAGCCCATGGCGGAGGCAATGCTCGAGGCCCTGGTAATAACAGGCCTCGAAATGCAGACTGTGGAACGCCTGCGAGCAGCCCCAGTGACGCCCATAGAGGGTGCGCGCGCCGACCAAGCAGAAAGCCGCAGCGACGATTTCACCGCCATGCTCGGCCAGGATCAGCAGCGTGTGCTCGCCCATGCGGGCGCCGATCTCGCGAAAGAAGGGCAAGGAGAGGGTCGGGATGCCGCCGCGCTTATCGAAGGTGTCCTCATAGAGCCGATGGAAGATCGTCCACTCCTCGGTACTGGCCTCGCTGCCCGCTAGCCGGCGAATCCGCACCCCCGCCTCGTCCACCCGACGGCGTTCACGCTTGATCTTCTTGCGCTTCTCGGCGCTGAAACCGGCCAGCAATGCATCGAAATCGGCCTCGCCCTGGCGCTGCCAGTGGAACTGACAGCCGAGCCTTGGCATCAGGCCCTCGGCGCGCATCCAGCCCGTCTCCTCCTCGCTGCTGAACAGCCAGTGAACCCCCGAGGCGCCCAGCTCCTTGGCCACCGCGACCGAGCCTCGCACCAAGGCCGTCGCCAGCTCGGCGCGGTTGGCGGCCTCGCCAGTGAGGACGCGCTGGCCGGTCGCCGGCGTGTAGGGTGAGGCGATCACCAGCTTCGGATAATAGGCCAGACCCGCGCGCCGATAGGCATCGGCCCAGGCCCAGTCGAAGACGAACTCCCCGTAGGAATTGAATTTCAGGTAACAGGGCGCGGCCGCCACCAGTTGTTCGGACTGATCATAGAGTCCGAGATGGCGCGGCAGCCAACCGAAGCGCTCGCCCACGCAGCCGTGGCGCTCCATCGCGACCAGGAACTCATGGCGCAGATGCGGCAGATCATCGCCGGCCAACCGATTCCAGTCGGCGGCAGCGAGTTGATCGATGGAAGAATGCACACGCAGTTGATACATCGACGCTTAGAGCGGCCACCATCGGATCAGTTGCAACAGAAAGGCCAAGGCCGCCAGCGCGCAACCCATCGTGATCAGCGCATCACGGCCGGTCCAGCCCTGATGGCGCCCATGCTGAACCCCTAGGAGCGCGCCAACCGCACCCAGGATCAGGCCGAACTCGCTGACGATCAGCAGCGTCAGCCAGGGCAACATGGGCCCGGCCTCGGGAGCCTCCGCGCGAGGTTCGCCACCCACCCAGAGTAGCCCCAACAAGGGCACCGCCAAGGTCAGGGCGATGGTCGGAAAGTGCTGTCGTTTCATCGCTGCCTCGCGGCCCTGTGCATCATCATTCGGCGGATGCTTAGGCGTCCAGCAGCCCGTCGAGATACTTTTCGGCGTCCAAGGCCGCCATGCAACCGCTGCCGGCCGAGGTGATCGCCTGCCGATAGACGTGATCCATCACATCGCCGGCGGCGAACACGCCAGGCACCGAGGTCGCGGTGGCATTGCCATCGGTGCCGGATTTGACCTTGATATAGCCGTTGTTCATCTCGAGCTGGCCTTCGAAAATACCAGTATTCGGCTTGTGGCCGATGGCGATGAACACACCCTGCAGATCGATGTCTTCGGTGCTCCCCTGCTGCACATGCTTGATGCGCATGCCGGTCACACCGGTCTTATCACCGAGTACCTCGTCGAGCACATGGTTCCAGGCGATCTTGACATTGCCGGACTCGGCCTTCTCCAGCAGCCGATCCTGGAGCACCTTCTCGGCCCGCAGCGCATCGCGGCGATGCACGAGGGTGACCTCGGAGGCGATGTTGGCCAGATACAGCGCCTCCTCGACCGCAGTATTGCCGCCGCCGATCACCGCCACCTTTTGATTCTTGTAGAAGAAGCCATCGCAGGTCGCGCAGGCCGAGACGCCGCGGCCGCGAAACTGCTCTTCGGACGCGAGCCCGAGATACATGGCGCTCGCGCCGGTGGCAATGATCAGCGCATCGCAGCTGAAGGTGCCTGAATCCCCAGTCAGGATGAACGGGCGCTGATCCAAGGCGATCTTGTTGATGTGGTCGAACAGGATCTCGGTCCCCACCTGCTCGGCATGGCGGCGCATGCGATCCATCAGGTCCGGGCCCTGAAGACCGTCCGGATCACCCGGCCAATTCTCGACATCCGTGGTGGTCATCAACTGCCCGCCCTGTTCCATGCCGGTCACCAGAACCGGTGCCAGGTTAGCGCGCGCCGCATAGACGGCCGCCGTATAACCAGCCGGCCCCGAGCCAAGGATCAGCAGCCGGCAATGCTTGGTGTCGCTCATGGTCAAAAAACCCCAACAGACCTTGATTCAAATCAGTCATGTTACGCAGGCACCCGAGCCCGGTAAAGCCGTACGCCACTGCCGAGCGCCTGCTTCGAAGACGCCGCGTAAACATCGAAACACGACGAAGTTCTCCGGCTAAGGCTATAATCCGCCAAACGTTAGGAGGATCCCGTGGAACAAGCGACTCGACTCAGACAGCCCCGTCTCGGCGATTATCTGGAGCGTGCCTGGCGCGAAAGCGCGCTCTGGGCCGTCATCATCATCTCGCTGTATCTGGTGCTAGCACTGGCCACCTATTCACCGGATGACCCCGGCTGGTCTTTCGTGGGGGCGGAAGGCGCCGTCAACAACGCCGCAGGGCGGCTTGGCGCCTGGTTCGCGGACCTGGTGCTGTTTCTGGTCGGCGTGCTCGCCTACCTCATCCCCGTCGCGCTCGCCGCCAGCGCCTTCCTCGTCTTTCGCGACCACGAGCCGGAACCCGAGACCAAGCTCTACTGGCTGGTACTGCGCTGGATCGGCCTGCTGCTCACCCTCGGCGCCGGCGCCGGATTGGCGAGCCTGCAGATCGCCGGTCCCTTCGGCGACCTGCCCAATGGCATCGGCGGCGCCCTCGGCCAGTTGATTTCGGACATGGCCAGCACGGGCTTTGGCATCGGCGGCGGCTCGCTCGTGCTCCTCGGCCTCCTGCTGACCGGGCTCTCGCTCTTCACCGGGCTTTCGCCGTTACTCATCGTCGATGGCATCGGTGATCTCACCTTGCTGATGCTGCGTCTCCCGCCGCGCCTTTACCAGCACATCAACGCAGTGCGCGCCGAGCGCCGCCAGCACCAACATCACGGGGATTGGGAGACGGATTGGACAACGGACTGGGGCGAAGACGACGAGGTCGAGATCGAGGTCGAACCGGAATCGGACTTTGCCCCAAAAGCGGACAGGAAGGCGGAACGCGAGGCGGAGTCGAACGACTGGACGGACTGGGCGAATGAACCCTGGACAGACGAACCGGAGGACGCTGAGCGGGATATCGGCCGCAGCCGAGCCAGTCGCGCCGATGCGGTCGCTCCTGCCGAGGCGCGGGTCCAGCGGCAAGCGCCGGCTGAGGCTCCAGCGGAAACCCGGGAGTCGGACGCGCAACATTCCATGCACGCGCCGCAAAATGCCATCCGAACCCTCATCTCGCATCCGAACGCGGCTCCTCTGCTGGGAGCAGAGCAACCTCTCGAGATCGGGATCGGCGCTGGCTTCGAGGCCAGCTCGGTACCAGCTCGAGTTCGCACAGAGGCTGATGCCAGAGGGCGGCCAACAGCCTCGGAACCAGCGCCCGCCCCCCAGATTCAGCAGCCAGCGCCAGAAGCGCTCGCGCCAACGCCAAGCCCGGAACCAACTCTAGAGCCAGAAGCACCCCAAGCATCCATCTCCCCGGTCACCGCATTGACCCCACCGCCCACGGCGGTCGAACCGGTCTGGGCCGACGTCTCGGCGCCATCGACAGCGACTGCCGCGCCCGCTCCAAGCCCGTCGCATCCGCTGCCGAGTCGCACGGCCTCGATGCGCGGCGATTTCAGCGAACGCCCACCGCTCGACCTCCTCGACCCACCCCGGCGCAGCGGCAATGCCGCTACCCCTGAGCAGCTCGAGACCATGTCCCGAGAGCTCGAGGCCCGATTGGCCGAATTCGGCGTTGTCGCCGAGGTGGTCGAGGTGCATCCTGGTCCGGTGGTGGCCCTGTTCGAACTCGATCTCGCGCCGGGCGTGAAGGTCAGCAAAATAACCGGCCTGAGCAAGGACATCGCGCGTGCCCTATCGAAGATCAGCGTGCGCGTAGTTGAGGTCATTCCCGGCAAATCGGTGATCGGCCTCGAGGTGCCGAACAATCAGCGCGAGATGGTCACCCTGAGCGAAATCATCGGCTCGCGCGCCTATCAGGAGGCCAAATCACCGCTCACCATCAGCATGGGCACCAACATCTCCGGCGAGCCGGTGGTTGCCGACCTCGGCCGGATGCCGCATGCGCTGATCGCCGGCACCACCGGCTCCGGCAAATCGGTCGCGATCAACGCGATGATCCTGAGTCTGGTCTACAAGGCCGGCCCGGATGATGTGCGCCTGATCATGGTCGACCCGAAGATGCTCGAACTCTCGGTCTACGAGGGCATCCCGCATCTGCTCACGCCCGTGGTCACCGACATGAAGGAGGCCGCCAACGCGCTGCGCTGGTGCGTCGGCGAGATGGAACGCCGTTACAAGCTGATGGCCGCACTGGGCGTGCGCAACATCGCCGGCTACAACCGCAAGGTGCTCGACGCCATCGCCGCCGGCGAGCCGATCGCGGACCCGACCTATGCGCCGATCGTCAACGCTGCGATCGCCGAGGGACAGGAACCGCCCGAGGTGCCGACACTCGAGAAGCTGCCGAACATCGTCGTCATCATCGACGAACTCGCCGACATGATGATGGTGGTCGGCAAGAAGGTCGAGGAGCTGATCGCCCGCCTCGCGCAGAAGGCGCGTGCCTCGGGCATCCATCTGCTGCTCGCCACCCAGCGCCCCTCGGTCGATGTACTGACCGGTCTGATCAAGGCCAACATCCCGACCCGCATGGCGTTCAAGGTCTCGGCCCGCGTCGACTCGCGCACCGTGCTCGATCAGATGGGCGCCGAGCACCTGCTCGGCCATGGCGATATGCTCTATCTGCCGCCGGGCGGGAGCATCTCGCAGCGCGTGCATGGCGCCTTCGTCGACGACCACGAGGTGCACAAGGTCGTCCACTTCCTGAAACAGCAGGGCGAGCCGGATTACATCGAGAACATCCTGCAGGAACCGTCCGAGCATCTGCCCGGCATCGATCCGGAACCCAAGGGCGGCGGCGATGTCGAGGATCAGGATCCGCTGTTCGACGAGGCCGTGCAGATCGTCATCGAGAGCCGGCGCGCCTCGATCTCGGGCGTGCAGCGGCGCTTGAAGATCGGCTACAACCGTGCCGCACGTATGATCGAGGAGATGGAGCGTATCGGCATCGTTGGAGCCGCCGAAACCAACGGTAACCGCGATGTGCTTGCACCCCCACCACAGGATTGAATCATCCCATGCTCAGCATTCCATTCGGCCCTTTAGGCCCTGTCCGACGCCCGAACGCCCCCTCAGCGCCCAAGCGCGCTCGCCTAGCGCGCATCGACGATCAAAGCCCAAGAGGCAGGCAGTCTGGCAGCATCTCGCATCGATCGCTTGCGACGCTGCTGGCGACGCTTTTACTGATGGTGTTGCTGGCGCTGATGGCACTGATCAGCGCGCCCCAGGCCCGCGCCGATGGCATCGCCGAGTTGAAGGATTACTTGAGTGGCCTCAACAGCCTCAGCGCCGACTTTCGCCAGATCACCCTCAGCGCCGATGGTGGCCAGATGATCGAGTCGACCGGCACCTTCTACCTGCTGCGACCGAATCGCTTCCGCTGGGACTACGAAACGCCCAACGACCAGGAGATTGTTGCCGACGGCTCGCGTATCTACGTTTACGACAAAGAACTCAATCAGGTCACCCACAGCAGCCAGAAGAAGATCCTCGATGGCACTCCAGCCCAGCTCCTGGCGAGCGAACAGCCGGTCGAGGACTACTTTGAGCTGCGTACGCTGGATGAAGGCGACGGCCGCACCTGGATCGAGCTGACCCCGAAGACCGAAGACACCGAGGTCGTCAAGCTGCGCATCGCCTTCATCGACGGCCAGCTCGATACCCTGCTGATGGAAGATCGCTTCGGCCAGCTCACCCGCTTCATCTTCACTAACCTGAAGCGTAACCCGCAGCTCGACTATGCCCTATTCCGCTTCGAGCGCCCCGCCGGTAGTGATTTCTTGCAGGTGGACTGACCCTTATTGCTTGAAGAGACCCTGCGAAAGTTGATTCGCGAAGAATCGCGGGCAAACAGCCGAAGACCAACACCGCTCGCCGTGCGTTGCGCAACGCACGGCGAGCTGGCCGCCGGTTAGGCGAAATCGTGCTTGGCAATCTCGGTCACCCGCCGGCAGATCTCGCGGCCATAATCGGTCCAGAGCCCCTGCCCCCAATAGCGATAACAGCTGGTCTGCGACGCCATCAGATGGAACAGCGCGTTGCGATAGTTCGGATCATCGGTCGGGGTGTTGGGCTTCAACACCTGCTCATGGAAGGCTGAGCTGGCCTCCTCCATCGGCCCGAGCACATTGTCGTAGCCCTTGACCCAGGAGAGATCATTGGTCCAACTGGCGCCGTCCATGTGGAACTGATGGTCTGACTGCTTCAGCTCTTCGATCACCTTCGCCAGTTTCTCTGGACCATCGCCGGGCTGCATCAGCCCCCAGATCTTGCCCTGCTGGGCCGGGCGGATCTCGGTGAAGTCGCTCTCTTTGATGCCCAGCGCGAACAGGTGCTCGAGGTACTCACTGCCATTCATCAGCGGTACGTCCGACCCTGAGGCACCGCGCACCGCCTCAAAAAATTTATCCGGAAACTCATTCATCATCACACCGCCGTTCTCGCCGTCGGCGATCTGCGTCACTAGCGGCGGCACCTGCTTGCCGGCCAGCTCCCAGCGTTGCAGACTCTGCGCTTCGTACCAGGGCTGCATCTGCGCGACCAGCTTGGTGTCCGACCCTTGCGTCTTGACCAGCGCGATGATGCTCGCGGTCTCGCCCTTGGAATTGGTGCAGATCATGCGGTGCGGCAGATGCGGGCGCTCTGGATGCCGGCCATTCTCGGTCTGCTCGACGCTGTGCTCCTGCACCAGCACCCATTGATAGCCGCAGTCGTTGAGGGTCTTGACGAACTCATAGGCGACATCGGGATGATTCGGTAGCGCCATCTCCGACGGCGAGAAGCCGCGCACTCGCTCTAGTGCCTCCAGTCCAAACATGCCAGCGAAATGGTGCTGGAAGGCTTGCACATGCAGCCGATAGTCCTGCACCGGTGTCGAAGGCGCCACAGCGTGGCCCCAAGGCATGCCGAGCCACTCCACCGCCCAGTTGTAATCCGGATTCATGGTGACGCCTTTGAGGGCGTCGAGTGCATGATCCTCGCCCATCTGCCGCAGGCCGTACAGCAGCGTGCCAGAGTACTCCAGCATCACCCGCGGTGACTTACTCTCGTGAATCAGCTGTGGGACGAACTCGCCAATGCGTTTGTAGCACCAGACAAAGGCCGGCGCGTTGTAGTTATCGCCGATGTCCTGGTGGTCCATCATGTACTTGAGATTGCTGATGATGGACGCGGTCTGCAGGTCATCGCCGCCGGCCGGAATCAGCGGCTGATGCTGATGCAGCGCGATGGCGCAGGCGGCGCGGATAGTGCCAAAATCGACTGCGCCCGGTGACTGGGCGAGTGACTTGTCCTTGCCGGCTTGCATGGCCTGTTCGATGGTGGCCTCTTCGCCGCAGATGTTGGGTAGACCGTCGATTTGCTCTGGAAGGCTAGACATTTGAGTGGACTCCGGGGGGTTAGGATTCAATAAGTCAGGCGCTGATCGCTTGGCTGGTCATGGCTCGTCGTGGTTGATCAGGTGTGAGAGCCGAGCCTGTAGAGAGTCATCTGCTTGATGCAGACTGCATCATGGCCAATCGTGCCCCATTGATCCAGCCTGTATCTTCCAAAAATGGCATTACTAGCGATTCGTCTCGGTATCGATTTGGTCAAGGAGCTGTTCCGTCACATCGAGATCAGCAGCGGCGCGATAGCACCAGGCCTCGCCCCAGAAGATGTTGCAGCTGGTCTCTGCGCGCAGCAGATGCCATTGCGCATCATCGAGCCATTGCCGCAGCGACGGCGGGAGAACGTCCAGCGCTTGCGCTGAGCCTGCCGACTGTTGCGCTTGGGTCTGCTCGGTCTGTTCAAAGCGGTCGAGCCAGCCGTGCAGTCGCTGGCTAAGCTCGTCATAACGCGTAATGACGTCACGCTGGATCTGCGAGCCGGTCCACTGGGTAAACCCCTTGCCATGGTGCCAGCCGGTGTTCCAGGCCCCGGTCGCGACGCGCACCTCGCCGTGCGCGCCGTGGGTATTGAGGTAGTCATGGATAAAGCTGGGGCGCAAGTTCGCATCGCCGGCCCGGATCATATTGAGCAAAGGCAGGTAGAAGGCTGACCAGTAATTGGCCCCATCGGTGACGTTGCGAAACCATCCGCCGTTCTCGCCGTCGGTCGCGGTGGTCACCAGCGGCGGGAAATCGCACCAACGGGTGCGCTCGGCGACCTCGTTGACGAACCAGCCCGGGTCCATGCCGGACTCCTGGGCATCGGACAGCTCACGATCGCGCACGACGACGATGATCTCATCATTGCCGTGGCGAGCGATATGCGGGCGATAACGGAGTTCTTGCCAGCTCATCGAATCGACCGGCTCGACATGCTCGCTATCGACCAGCACATAGCGATAGCCGAACTGGCGCAGCAGCGGGATCAACTCCATCGAGAAGCCCATCTCCGGCGGCCAGAAGCCATCGAAGCGCGCGCGCCAGAACAGATGCTGGGCAATGCCCTGCCAGCGACGCAGGTGCTCGGGGCGGTCGGCGGTCGGAATCAGCGGCAGCACCGGGTGGTAATAGCCGGTGCCGAGCAGGTCGAAGATCTGCTGATTCTGCAGGAACCAGAGCAGCTTGCCGCAGTCGACGATGCCGTAGACTCGGGCCTGAAAGTCCGGGCTAGAAAGGGTCTCGAGCAGGGTGCCTGAGAGCGACAGATGCACCCGCGCCAGGTCTTCCTGACCCCAGAGACTGCGCGGCATGCGATCAAGCGCGAACAGGATCTCCTTGGCCTCCCAGGTCTGCTCATCGAGCAAGTGCTCGAGGTTACCGGGCGGTTGATGAAGGTTCAGGACCAAGGCGTGATAGGCATGCATCGAGGCTTGGCTCTCCAATGTGGATTCGATGACGCCCGATGATAGCGAATCAGCGGCATCCGTCAGCGCCGAATGCGGATGACATCCGCCGCGCGTGGCTTGATCTTGAAGGTCAAGGGCGCGACATTGAGTCGAGATCACGAGCCTCAACACTCAAAGCATCAGCATGCCACAGATTATCATCGATGCGGACTCGACCTCGCTCGCCGAGCGCTGCGCCTTGATCAAGGCACCGAGCAAACGCCGCGCTCGTTTCCCGGAGGGCTGCGTGACCGTCGTCGAGAACGAAGACGAGGCCCGCGCCGGACGCGATCAAGCCAGAAAGCTCGAGCCCGCGATCGTCTACGGCCCCTCGTCCTCGTCGGAGGGCCAGCGTCTCTATTACCTCGTGCGTTGGCTCTGACCCCAATGGACCATAACCGCAGCGATGAGCCCCCCATCCTCGCCGTCACCGGCCTCGGCAAATCCTACGCCGAGGGCCGTCAGCGGCGCACGGTATTAGCCGACATCGACTTCGCTGTCGCCCGTGGCGAGTGTGTCGCCTTGGTCGGCCAAAGCGGCTCCGGCAAGTCGACCCTGCTCAACCTGCTCGCCGGCATCGACAAGCCCGATACCGGCGATGTCGAAATCATGGGCCGCAGCGTCGCCGCCATGGGTGAGCCCGAGTTGACCCTGCTGCGGCGCGAGCATATCGGCTTCATCTATCAGTTCTTCAATCTGATCCCGACCTTGACCGTGGCCGAGAACATCGGCCTCCCGCTCGAACTCAACGGTCGTCCCGCGCGCGAGCGGCGGACGCTGGTCGGTGACTGGCTCGTCAAGGTGGGGCTCGATGGGCGCGAGGAGGCCTTCCCCGATGAACTCTCCGGCGGTGAGCAGCAGCGCGTCGCCATCGCGCGTGCGCTGATCCACGATCCGGCGCTGGTGCTGGCCGATGAGCCGACCGGGAACCTCGACGCCCGCACCGGTCAGGTCGTGCTCGAACTCCTCGCCCACCTGTTCCGCGATGAGGGCCGTACCCTCATCCTGGTCACCCACAGCCGCAAGGTCTCCGAGATCACCGATCGCCTCCTCGCGCTCGACAACGGCCGCCTGAGCACCGCGACCGAGGTGCTCTCATGGTGAGACCCCGTCACTCGAGGCGCTACTCGGTTCGCACGCGTTCAGGGCCGTCGTTGCGCCCGCCTCCGTTCGCGCCCATTCAGGCCAGCGCCCTGCTCCGCGCATGCTGACTCCCGCGCTGCTCAAGGCCAGCCGCCGCTATCTGGCGCGCCATCGCTGGCAGACCTGGCTCTCGATCGCCGGCATCGCGCTCGGTGTCGCCGTCGTCATTGCCGTCGATCTCGCCAATGAAAGCGCCAAGCGCGGCTTTCGGCTCTCGCTTGAGCAGGTCACCGGTCCAGCGACCCATCAGATACTCGCCGCCAGCGGCACCATCCCGGAAACGCTCTACGCCGAGCTGCGGCTCGAGCAAGGGCTGACCAAGGCGACGCCGGTGATCGACGCGCCGATGCGCATCGGCGAGCGCAGCCTCAGCCTGCTTGGCATGGACCTGATCGCGGCCGCCGCGATGCGCCCGGAGCTGAGTGCGAGTCTGGGGCAGGCTGGCGAAGCTGACCGCCAAGCCAATCGCCAAGCCGGGGAACGCGCCAGCGCTGGCGGCGGCCAGCCAGCGGCCCCGAACGGCCTCATCGGCTTGCTGCGTCTGCTGCGCGATCCCGCCACCCTGGCGCTGAGCCGCGACGACGCCGAGCGCCTTGATCTGCAGCTTGGCGATCGATTCGAGCTTGATCTCGGCGCCGACAGCGTCGCCATGACCCTCGCCGCCATCCTGCCCGAACAGGCCCGCCTCAGCGGGCTCGCGCTCACCGACATCGCCACCGCGCAAGAGGTGCTCGGGCGCCTCGGCGAGATCGAGCGCATCGATCTGATCCTGACAGATGCCGAGGCCGCGCGCGTCGCCGCCGCGCTGCCGGCCGGTGTCCGTCTCGAGCCCGCCGCGCAACGCAGCAATGCACTGGCCCAGATGACGCGGGCCTTCCATACCAATCTCACCGCGATGAGCCTGCTGGCGATGTTGGTCGGCGCCTTCATCGTCTACAACACCATGACCTTCGCCGTGCTTCAGCGCCGGCCGCTGCTCGGCACCCTGCGCATGCTCGGCACCACGCGCGGCCAGCTCTTCGCGCTGGTGCTCGGCGAGACCCTCATCCTTGCGCTCATCGGCGCCGTGCTCGGCGTGCTGCTCGGCATCGCCGTCGGCGCCGGGCTGGTGCAGCTCGTCACCCGCACCATCAATGACATCTACTTCCAGCTCAGCGTTCGCAGTCTGCACCTCGCGCCGCTGTCGTTGCTCAAGGGTGCCGGCCTTGGTATTGGCGTGACCCTGCTCGCCGCCCTCGGCCCCGCGCTCGAGGCCGCGCGCTCGCAGCCGCGCGACGTCATCCGTCGCACCAGGGTCGAAGGCCAAGCCCGCCGTCTCCTGCCCTGGCTCGCCACCACCGGCATCCTGCTCATCATCAGCGGAATCGCGCTCATCAGCCTCTCCGCGCGCTCCATGGGCATCGGTTTCCTCGCGCTCTTCCTCGTCATCGTTGGCAGCGCCCTGCTCATGCCACTCGTCTTGCACGGCTTCGCCACGCTGACCACACCGCTGTTCGGGCGCCTGTTCGGCACCCAAGGCCGCCTCGCCGCGCGCGGCATCACCACCTCCATCACCCGCTCCGGTCTCGCTGTCGCCGCGCTCGCCGTGGCCGTTTCCGCCACGCTTGGCGTCAGCATCATGATCGGCAGCTTTCGCACCAGCGTTTCCGACTGGCTCGCCAACACCCTGACCAGCGACCTCTATCTTTCCGCCGAGTCCAGCGGCGGCGCCAGTCGTGGTGGCGACCTGCCGCCGGAACTCGCCGAGCAACTGCTCGCGCTGCCCCAGGTCAGCGCCATCAGCCTGGGGCGCAGCGCCCGCATCGAGACCCGCGACGGCCCGGTGCTCATGCTCGCCCTCGAATCCAGTACCGGCCAGCCGCGCGGCTTTAACTTCCAAGGCCCGACTACAGCTGAGCTTTGGCCGCGCTGGCACGCCGGCGAACTGCTGCTGATCTCCCAGCCCCTCGCCTACCGTCGCCAGCTCGAGGTCGGCGACAGCCTCGAACTGTTCACCACCAGCGGTTGGCGGACCTTCGAGATCGGCGCCATCTTCCAGGACTACGGCAGCGATAGCGGTACCTTGATCCTGCCGCGCCCGCGCTATGCCGAACTGTGGGACGACCCGGCCATTTCCTCCTTCGGCCTGGTCCTGAACGCGGAGGCCGATGACGAGGCCGTCAGTCAGGCGGTCGACGCCCTGCTTGCCGAACGCGATCTCGTCACCAGCGTCCAGACCAACCGCGCCATCCGCGCACTCTCACTCGAGATCTTCGACCAGACCTTCACCATCACCAAGGTGCTGCGTCTGCTCGCCATCGGCGTCGCCTTTGTCGGCATCCTCAGCGCGCTCATGGCGCTCGAACTCGAGCGCGCCCGCGACTATGCCGTGTTGCGCGCCACCGGCATGACCCGCAGCCAGTTGCGCGCCCTGATCCTGATCCAGACCTCAGCCATGGGTCTCGCCGCCGGCCTCCTCGCCATCCCGCTCGGTCTGGCGATGGGCGACCTGCTCATCAGTGTGATCAACCTGCGTTCCTTCGGCTGGACCATGCCCATGCAGGTGCAGCCGCAAACCCTGATCTCCGGCCTGCTGCTGGCCTGGCTCGCCGCCGTGCTCGCCGGCCTCTACCCGGCCCAGCGCGCCGCCAAGGCTGTCCCGGCTCGAGCACTGCGCGAAGAATGATGCGGGCCATCGGCAGGCAATGATGCGTGCAATCGATCGCTCGGGCTCGGACTCGCGATCAGCGCCTCGCCAACAGGCTTCGATTGACTAGAAAGGTCGTGTATTCTCTGCCCTAACTGAATACCAAAGCAGTACTCGGAGGCGAGTGAGCGACATGGCTGAAGACAAGAGCGTCGTAACCAAGAAGGCAACCGCGAAGGCCGCTGCGGCCGACAGCAAGCCGGAGAATCAACCGGTCACCAAAAAGACCAGCGGCAAGAAGGCGGCGGCCAAGAAAACGGCATCGACCAAGACCAGCGGCACGCCGACGACTGCCAGCGCACCCAAGAAAAAGGCCACCAAGAAGGCGGGTTCGGGCACCGCTGCCGCAAGCACCCCTTCGCCAGCAGGCAGCCCGGCTACGACCGCCAGTGCTCGCAGTGCGCCCGTGACCAAGAAGACGAGCACGAAGAAGGCCGCTGCTTCCAAGGCCGCGCCTGCCGCAGCCCCAGCTCCGGCTTCCCCCGCGCCGACCTCCCCTACTCCGCCCATTTCAGCGCAGGGTACCCAGGCCCGCAAAGAGCGCCCGGTGACCCTCAAGCCAGTGACCCAGGTCACGCCCGAGGAACGCCTCCGCATGATCGAGGAAGCCGCCTACTACATCGCCGAAAAGCGTGGCGGGGCACCTGGTGATCCCGCAGCCGACTGGGCGGCCGCCGAGGCCGAGATCGACGAGCAACTCCGTCGGGGTAGACACTAAACAACCGCTTGCCTAAGGCCGCCCAAAAGCAACCAAGCCACCGATAATGGATTACCTCGCGACACCAGAGCGAACCCATGCCGATCCCGCCGCCTTCCGTGCCCACGTCATGGAGCGCGGGCTCGACCGCGATGACCTCGATGCCGACCCCATCGTTCAGTTCCAGCGCTGGTATCAAGAGACGCTCTCGGCCCAACTCCCGGAGCCGAACGCAATGTCCCTGGCCACGGTTGACGCGAATGGCCAACCGAGCCTGCGCACCGTGCTGCTCAAGCTCTATGACGCCCAGGGCTTTGTCTTCTTCACCAACTACCAGAGCACCAAGGCCCAGCAGATCGACGGCAACCACCAGGTCGCGCTGCTCTTCCCCTGGGTGGCACTGGCGCGGCAGATCAGCATCCTCGGCAGCACCGAGCGGATACCCACCCACGAGTCCTTGAGTTATTTCATCACGCGCGGGCGCGGTAGTCGCATCGGCGCCTGGGCCTCGCCACAGAGTCAGGTCATCCGCTCGCGCGCGCTGCTCGAACAGAAGGTGGCCCAGATCAAACAGCGCTTCAGCGACGGTGAGATCCCGCTGCCGGACTTCTGGGGCGGCTACCGCGTGATCCCAACCAGCATCGAATTCTGGCAAGGTCGCGACAGCCGTCTGCATGATCGCTTCCGCTACCACCGAACAGCGCCTAATGCACCCTGGCAGATCGAACGACTCGCGCCCTGACCTCTCCGCGCCCCTCTTCCGCGCCGATCAGGTTGTTGGCCTCATCCTCGCCGGCGGCGCCGGACGACGCATGGGGGGCATCGACAAGGGTCTCATCGAACTCGACGGCCGCCCGCTCGTGCAGTGGGTCGCTGAAGCGCTACGGCCTCAGGTCGCAAGCCTGCTGATGAGTGCCAATCGACATCGCGAGCGCTATGCTCAGTTCGGCTGGCCGGTCTTGGCTGATCATGCTATCGGTGTCGCCGCTGGTGCTGATCCGCCGAATCAAGCTCAGATCCAGCCCTTTCAAGGCCCGCTCGCCGGCATTGCGACCGCGCTCGCCGAGATCAGGACATGGCCTCAGCCGCCGCTCCTTGCCCGGTCTTGCGCCCAGTCCCAAGCCGATGGCAATGCTCGAGCCGGCTCCGCATCCGCCCCGGCCTGGCTCCTCGTCTCACCTTGCGATACCCCATTGATCCCGCGCGACCTCGGTCCGCGCCTCGCCGCCGCGCTCCGAGATGGTTCGGCTCGCATCGCGATCGCCGCCGACCAAGCGCGCACTCAGCCGCTGCACGCTTTGATCCCTACCGACATCGGCGCCGACCTGACGGACTACCTTCGCGGCGGTGGACGCAGCGTTTTGGGTTGGCTCGCTCGCCACCGGGTCGCCACCGTCACCTTCGAGCAGATCCCTAGCCCTTTCATGAATCTCAACCGCCCTGAGGATGCCCGATCAATTGATGCCCGATCCATTCAGGCAGATTCTCTTTTCAGCGCGATCGAGGGGCGGCCGTCACCATAGCATCAGGGTCGCCATCCCCAGCAGGTAGAACACGAGCACCGTCGCCAAACAGTGTCAGCGGCAATGAGAGCTGTTCAGGGTTCATCGCCAGCTTCCATAGTAAGCGTTAACGCCGCGCCGGCATGGCTGCCCGGAGCGGCGTTAACGTGGTCGGTTGCTGGGTTAGTCTAGGCTAGCTCACAAGCCCTGGCGGTTGGGGTCGTTCGAGGTCGACCCGATGCCGGCTAAGCTGGCGTCGGGGGTCGCGGCATCCCTGCCCTCAGCATCGTTCGAGTTCGGCCCGTAGCGGTGTGAGGAGCCCTGGCCTTCGCCGCTATTCTTCCAGAAGAAGTAGGCGGCAGCGGCGGCGCTGCCGTAGAAAAGGATCCACACGACCCTGGATGTCTCGCCAGCGCCACCGAAGGCGATGGCACCGGAAAACAAGGCAATTGCGGTAAAGAGCAGTACCAGTTGGTTCATCACAAATCTCCTGAGTTGGTTGTCAATGACGGTCGGCGCATTGGATGCCGTTAAATGCCATGGCATCCAACGCGCGGTCGCCGTCTCATTCACTCGCGTTTTCACGTTTCATGCTGATGTTGGCCAATGAGGCCCGTCATCAGCCCCTTGCTAAAGCGTCGAACTGCGCCCGCGGAAGTAGAATACGGCCGCTAGCACAAGCCCGACGACGAACAGGATCCAGGCAATTTCCGTGGCAGCGCCAGCGATACCCGAAAACCCGAGCAGGCCTGCGATAATCGCGACGACGAGAGCAATGAGTGCCCACTGAATCATGGTTCACCTCCAATTGATTGATCAGTTGTGGCTGAGGGATCAGCCTAGTCCATCGCCGATGGACGGAGCCGCATGGCGTCCGCTTCCAGCAATGTTATCTGCAATGATGCAAAGGGCAGACCAACTCGCATCCAAGCCCGCATTTGCCTGACCCGCTGTCATTTTCCTGGTGACCAGCGTGCCGTTTGCGGTTTCTTTCAACCCCCAGTCGGCTGTGCTCAACCAATGTCATTGAAAGGACGCAGCACCCACCCGCGTGACGCCTGCTGCGCCACTGGAAGCGGCGACTGAATAGGCGACTGAATGCCCTGCCTGGCACGCGATCTGCTTTTTACTACCAAGGCGTGGACGGTACCGCGCCACAAGCCTGATTTCTTGGAGACCTCGATGCAACAGCGCACCGACGAAGCGTCCGCAGCGACGCCTCTCATCGACGACGCCAGCCAGGGTCCGGTGCCGCCGGCCGAAGAGGCCGCTGCGCGGCGCAGGCTGCGCCGTCTCGCTCACACCCTGGATTCGGCTATCGCCCTGCCCGGCGGCTATCGCGTTGGCTGGGATGGCGTCATCGGGCTGATACCGGGCATCGGAGATCTCACGGGTGCTGGCCTCTCCTCCTACATCATCCTCGAGGCTCGCCGCCTCGGGGCGCCTCTGATCGTGCTCATGCGCATGGCGGTCAATGTGCTAATCGAAACCACGGTCGGCATCATCCCTTTGGTAGGAGATCTCTTCGACTTCGTTTGGAAAGCGAATCGACGCAACGTTCAGCTGCTTGAAGACCACCTCGACAACCCCCGGGAAGTCCGACGCCACAGCACACTCGTGGTGGGTGGGCTGATCGCCCTGATGGCAGCTGCGGTCGTCGCGCTGGTTGCCCTGGCGCTTTGGCTGTTGGGGTTGTTGCTTTCGCTGCTGTGACCGTAGGCTCAAATGACGCGATAGCGGTCCAATTCCACCTGTGCCCAGTCTCTTGGCTGGGTTGGATAGGACTCGGCGCGGTCCCGACGCCGCCGAGTCCTTTGAATCACCTCCGAAACCTATAAGGTCTCAGCGCGCGCCTCGATCCACTCACGGTGGCGGCGTTCATCCGCAAGGTTACGCTCAAGCAGTGCCTTCACCTCTGCCGGCGAGTCATCCTGCTCGACAGCACGCTCATAGGCGGTATTGGTATCATCCTCGTTGGTCTTCATTGCCTTGAGCAGTGCCTTATCACCGAAGAGGTCAGCCAGCATCACCTTGCCTTGGGTCAGCATGCTCTTCATACCACCGCCTTCGGTCGGCGGCGTCTCACCCATCGATTGCAGATGGGCGCCGAGTTCCTCGGTATGGCGTTCATGATCGGCCATGAACTTCGCGAGTTCCTGTTTGCTCTCCGCGTCATCAAGGCGTTCAATCGCCTCCCGATAATTTTGGGCAGTTCCGGGGCTTCGCGTTGCCGGTAGGCGTCGATCGGATGCGGCCATCGTGCCGGATGCGGTGCGCAGAAACTCCCGTCTGTCGATTCTGGTCCGCTTGCTCATGCTTTTCTCCCGTGACAGTCAATGTTGTTGCCGATTAGGTGCGTGATCTAACGCAACCGATATGTCGAGGTAAGCGTTAAAGCCGCGTCAGCATGGCGGCTCGGAGCGGCACCTGTCGGGTGCTGCGGCTAGCTCAGTCAGCTAGGTGGGCGACTTGGGCCGTTTCGTTTGGCCTGGAACTCCACTCAGGTCAACCCCGGTGAGACTGGATTCGGCGGTCCCGTTTCCGGTTTTGACAACGCTGAAAGAGCCATCCGTCTCCAGCACCACCGCTTCGGCCTGATCGAGCGTTGCGAGGCCCTCGCTGCGGACTGCCGCGCGCACCTCACCACGGGTGATCCGTGTTCGCTTGAGCGCGTCAGGGAGGAATTGACCCTGATACAGCAGCAGTGAGGGGTCACCCGTGACCAACCGTCGGACCCAGCCGACGCGCACGCTCAGCCAGGTGATGATGAACTGGAGAACAAGCAGCAAGGCGAGCGCGAGTACCCCTTGAGCGAGTGACACGTCCTTGCTCAGCAGGATGCTCGCCAGCACCGACCCCAAGGCGACCGTCACCACCAAATCGAAGGCGTTCATTTTCGATAGGCTTCGCTTACCGCTTATCCGCAGCAGCACGATGAGGCTCGCATAGGAGAGCACGCCGATCACCAAGGTGCTCAGCAGCGCTGAGCCCTGGTCGAAAAAGATTTGCTCCATGGCCATTCTCCAATAGATTGCCGCTAGCGTGGATAACGCCGATGGAATTGCGCCTTTGGCAAGCTGTGATGTCCGTGCTGACTGCGCCCGTGCACGGCCACAATCGGCAGTACCCCCCCAGTCTTTGCATGTGCCATGCCAAGCGTCGCCCTTGCCGACGCGCCCACCATGATTGAGCCGCATTGCGCGGGGTCGTGGCTCAAATTCACCAACAGCGGTTGACTTGAACCGTTCCACACGCGGGTCGCTCCCGTCCGTCGCAACCCAAGGTCCGCCGCATCTCGCCCGGCGGACGCGCGCAGCTCCCAGCTGCCGGAGGGCTCCTGCCCGGGGACGCAGTCGCTGAGCTACGCGAGTGCTGCGGCATATCTTTTGCTTCCCTCAATAGATCAGCATCGCCTTGCAACTGGATGGAGAAGCCATGCCTTCCTGGAAACTGCTCACCTTATATGTCGTCGGTGCGGTGCTGGCCATCCTCGTGATTGCAGCGGTCCTAGCCCTTGCCTTCAATGGCTTTTGGGTCGATCTCTGGTGGTTCGACTCGCTCGGCTATGCAGGCTACTTCTGGTCCCGCCAGCTCTATGCGACGCTGGTGTATGTGCTTGGCGTCAGCTTCTTTTTTGCCCTCTTCTTCATCAATTTCTGGGTCGGCGGGAAATACCTCGGTGCCCGACGCCCAGCCGACGACAACTCAGCGGCGGATGCTCTCTCAGCGAACCGCTCTCCGGATATCCCCCCGCAGCAGCGCAAGCGACCGTCGCGGCAGCTCTATCGCAAGTTCCAGCAGCGCTCCCTGGCGGTCTATCTGCCCCTGACGCTGTTACTGGCCATCGTGGTCGCGCTGCCACTGCTGGTCTACTGGGAGACGGCGCTGATGTACCTGCTAGCGCCGGACATGGGAGCGCAAGCCCCGATGTATGGTTTCGACGTCTCCTTTTACCTCTTCTCCCTGCCGCTGTATGAACTCCTGTTCGCCGAAACGCTGGTCGCATTGCTGATCGTCCTGGCCGGGCTCGCGCTGCTCTACTGGGCCGAGCACAAGGCCATGCCCAGGGATCACGGCATTCTGCGCCGCGGTGTGCGTATCCATCTGAGCCTGATCACCATGCTGGTCTTTGTGATGGGTGCCTTATATTTCGTCGGCGACACTCAGCATTTGTTGTACACCGATGCTCATCTCCCCGTGTTCTATGGCCCCGGCTACGCCGAGATGCAGGTGACGCTGCCATTGATCTGGGCCTCGGGCGTGCTGACCCTGGTGGTGGGCGGCCTGCTCGTCTATCTCCTCAATACCCGCCGCAGGCTGAAAACCCTGGCTGGCACGACGGCGCTGTTGCTGGT
The DNA here is from genome assembly GCF_059621085.1 of Halochromatium sp. NSM3. Taxonomy (NCBI): domain Bacteria; kingdom Pseudomonadati; phylum Pseudomonadota; class Gammaproteobacteria; order Chromatiales; family Chromatiaceae; genus Halochromatium; species Halochromatium sp. NSM3. The sequence goes on from NZ_JCAQIA010000010.1 coordinate 74,217, forward strand.
CGTGGTTGCCTCCCGCTATACGCCAGCGCTGAGCGCAAGCATCGAGGAGTTCATCGTTCAGCCCAACGAACTGTCCCGTCAGGCCCCGTATATCGAGAACAACATCAATGCCACGCTCGCGGCCTATGCGCTGGATGATGTCGAGACCCGGCACTACGCGATCCGCGAGGACGCATGGGGGCAGGTCACCCCGGAGATGGAGCGGAGCCTGCAGAACGTTCCGGTCTGGGATGAAGACGGGCTGCTCAAGGTCTATCGCGACCTGCAAGAGATTCGTTCCTACTACAGCTTCCATCAGATCGACGTTGGTCGCTATACCATCAACGACAGCTACCAGCAGGTGTTCCTCGGTGCCCGCGAGATCGACATCAACAAGCTCCGCGACCCGCTGCAGACTTGGGTCAACCGTTGGCTCAAGTACACCCATGGCTACGGCGCGGTGATGACCCCGGCGGCGCAGGACGCCGCCGAGCCGACCAACTGGCTCATCCAGGGCATTCCGCCAACCATCAAGGCCGGCCTGTCCGGCCTCTCCCTCGAGCAGCCGGCCCTGTACTACGGCGTGGGCACCTACCTGCCCGTCATCGCCCCGAACGCCAGCCAAGAGCTGGATTACGCCTCCAAGGACGAGGTCAACTATTCCGATTACACCGGCGACGGTGGCGTGCCGATGGGCAGTCTGTTCCACAAGCTCATGTTCGCGATCTATTTCCGCGAACAGAACATCTTTTACACGACCCAGACCACCGACGACAGCAAGCTCCTGTTTCGACGCAACGTCCAGGAACGCATCAAGACCCTGACCCCGTTCCTGACGCTGGTTCCGAGCCCTTATCTGGTGATGGCCGAGGGGCGCCTGTGGTGGATTCAGAATGCCGTGACCCACTCCGACCGGTATCCGAACGCGACCCCCTACGACGGCCGGTTCGGTTACTTCGCAAGGCCGTTCAACTATATCCGCGAGTCGATCAAGATCGTCGTCGACGCCTACAACGGCAGTGTCGACTATTACCTGGCCGACCCCAGCGACCCGATCGCCGTCGCCTATGCGCGAATGTACCCTCAGCTATTCAAGCGCATGGAGGAGATGCCGACGGCCTTGAAGCAGCATGTGCGTTACCCGAAAGCCCTCTTCGATGTGCAAATGGACGTCTACGCCCAGTATCACCAGAACGATGCTCAGACGTTCTACAACCGCGAAGACGTCTGGGAGTTCCCGAGTGTCGAGTGGCGTGACAACATGCATGCGGTCACCTCCTATTACCTGACCTTGAATCTGATCCACCCCGATCGCTTCCAGTACAGCCTCTTCGTGCCGATGACCCCGCGCGGCCAGCGCGGCATGCGGGCGCTCGCCTTGGTCGGAAGCGACGGCGAAGACTACGGCCGCATCGTCGTCTACAACTTCCCGAAGGGCACCCTGGTCTATGGGCCGGCGCAGGTGGACGCCTTCATCAAGCAGGACCCGTACATCACCCAAGAGTTGACGCTCTGGAATCAACAGGGCTCGAATGCCGACCGCGGACGCATGGTCGTGGTCCCGATCGACGGTATCGTCACCTATATCCAGGGCATTTTCCTGGAGGCTGAGGCGGAGTCGCGGATGCCCCAGCTCGCTCGGGTGATCGTCAGCCAAGGCCCCTTGGTGGTCATGGAGGAGACCCTCGAAGAGGGTGTCCGCAGTCTGAATGAACTCATCCTCGAGAAGGCACGGGACGCCAAGACCGAGGCGCGCCAAGCACGCAAAGAGAGGGCGCCGCTGGAGCCGCCCTCGGTGGTGCCGGAGACCGAAGGCGCAAGCAGGAGCACCAGCGATGAGCAGCCACGGCCAACTGCCTCTTGTATGCGAGCGCGTTCTACCTGGTGATCCAGCTGGTCGAGAACAATCTGCTGATGCCGATGATTCAGCGCAGCGCCGTCGATCTGCCGCCCGCCCTGGCGCTAGTCTCCACATTTCTGGCCGCAGCCGCCTTCGGCCCTCTCGGGATCATCGTCGCGACACCGCTGGCTGCGGTGGCGCTGGTCTTGGTCAAAATGCTGTACATCGACGAGGTGCGCGGTCAGCCGGTCGACCTTCCGGGTGATCGCGGCGACGGGGCGCAAGGCTAGGCCGGCGGCGAAAGCCGGGCAACGCTCGCACCAATAGGCAAAGCACAATGAAGACCATCCATAGCACCCCGACGGTATTCAAACCCATTGCCATTGCCCTCACCCTGCACCGGACGCTGGCCCTGGGCGCATTCCTCTTGCTGCCACTGAACGGTGCCGCGGCCGACGGCTGGTCTGACGGTGACACTCTGCTCGGCGACTGGGATGGGCGCCGCGCGGCACTTGAGGACGACGGCATCAGCTTCTGGGGCTACTACAACGCCATCGTCGCCAGCAATGTCAGCGGTGGTCTCGAGCAGGGAACCGCTTACGCCGGCGGCCTGTACATCGGCACCCAATTCGACCTGGAGACGCTCGCCGGCCTCGATGGCTGGACCTTCACCCTGAGCGGCATCGACCGCCATGGCGCCAGCATCGACGACGATATCGGCAACATCTACAGTGTCATGCAGTTGGTCGGCGGCCAGACCTGGTTCCTCTACGGCGCCTTTCTGGAGAAGACCTGGGCCGACGGCGAGCACGCCTTCAAGTTCGGCCGCATCACCGCGACTGACGACTTCGCCGGCTCGCCCTTCTACGGCTTCTATCTCAACAACAGCATCAACGGCCAGATCCGCGCCGTGCTGTTCGACGGCGTCATGACCTCCTACCCGTTCCCGGTCTGGGGGGCGCGCTACAGGTTCCAGCCAACGGATCACTTCAGCGCCAAGGTCGGCGTCTACCAGCTGATCGATCTGATGTGGGACCCGGATAAGCACGGCACCGACTTCGCGTTCCGCGACGATGATGGCGTCTCGGTGATGCTGCAACTCGACTGGGGCTGGGATTGGAACAGCAAGCCGGGCCACTTTGCGCTGGGGCTCAACAACGTCTACTTCGAGATGCCGAACTTCGACTCCGACGACACCACCGACAGCTTCATCCGCTACTACGCGCAGATGGACCAGCAGGTGACGCAGGAAGCCAGCGCCTCCGATCAGGGTCTGTACCTGTTCGGCACCCTGGCCTACACCAACCAGCAGCAGCCCGCCCTGGTGCCCTTCCAGGTCAGCCTGGGCGCCCAGTACCTGGGCTTGTTCGACGGCCGTGCCAACGACCGGCTGATCTTCGGTACCACCTACGGCACATTGAGCAACGACTACGCCAAGGCGCAACAGGCGCTCGGTCAGGGTGACCCGGATTACGAATGGATGTTCGAGCTGGGCTACCGGGTGCAATTGACCACGTTCGCCTATGTCCAGCCGGACATCCAGTATGTGCACCAGCCAGGCGGCACCGGTGACATCCCGGATGCCACAGTGCTCGGCATGCAGTTTGGCGTCACCTTCTAAGCCACGGTCCGTGCAGGCGATAGTCTTTCGAGGAGGATCGCTATGATTGAACTCAGCACCAGCGCCGTGCGCCTCGGCGCCAGCGCGCGGGACAAGACCGACGCCATCCGCCAGGTCGGCGCCCTGCTGGTCGAGGCCGGCTACATCGAGCCCAGCTATGTCGACAGCCTGCTCGCCCGCGAGCAGGTAGCCAACACCTATCTCGGCAACGGCATCGCCATCCCCCATGGCGTGCCCAAGGATCGCGGCCTGATCAAGCAGACTGGCGTCGCGGTGCTTCAACTGCCAGACGGCGTTGAGTGGAACACCGGCGAGCGGGCGCAGCTGGTGGTGGGCATCGCTGCCAAGTCCGACGAGCATCTGCAGATCCTGACCAACCTCACCGACGTGCTCGGCAGCCCGGAGGAGGCCGAGCGGCTGGCGCAGACGAACGACGCCAGCGACATCACCGCGCGGCTCTCGGCCGGTGCGCCCAAGTCCGCGACGACCGAGCCGCTGCCCGAGGACCTGCCCAACCACTTCGACATCGTCATCGATAGCCCCCACGGCCTGCATGCCCGTCCGGCCACCGCGCTGGTGGACATCGCCAAGGGCTTCGAGTCCAGCATCCGGGTGCGCCACGGCGACCGGGCCGGCGACGGCAAGAGCCTGATTGGCCTGTTGAACCTCGGCATCGACTCGGGCGCGACCATCCGCGTCATGGCCGAGGGGCCGGATGCCGATGAGGCCCTGGCCGCGCTGCGCGAGGCCATCGAGCAGGGCCTGGAAGACGAGGAAGAGGCCGCAGCCGGCGCTGCGGACGCGCCGTTCGAGCGCATCGAGTGGCAGGGCCCCACCATCGCTGGTGTCGCCGCCTCCCCCGGCATGGCCACGGGCCCGCTCTGGCAATACCAGCGGGGCAAGATCGTCGTCGCCGCCACCGCCAAGGACCCGGCCGCCGAGCGCACCAAGCTGCACCGCGCCATCGAGACGGCCAAGCGTGAGTTGGCCGCGCTGTTCGAGGAGGTCCGCGCCAAGTCCGGTGCCGGCCGCGCGGGTATCTTCAAGGCCCATGCCGAGTTCCTCGCCGACCAGGGCCTCGTCGATGCCGCCGAGCACCTCATCACAACCGATGCGCGCAGCGCCGGCTACGCCTGGGAAAAGAGTGTCGCGGCCCAGGCCAAGACCCTTGCCGCCCAGTCCGACGCATTGCTCGCTGCCCGCGCGGTGGACCTGCGCGACGTCGGCCGGCGGGTGCTCCGGCAGCTGGCCGAGCGCATCGAGGACGAGCCCCGGCTCCCGGACACGCCCGTGATCCTGGTGGCCGATGATCTGAGCCCGTCCGACACCGCGCGGCTGGACCCGGCATTGGCGCTCGGCATCTGCACCGCTGCCGGTGGGCCCACCTCGCACACCGCCATCATCGCCCGCTCGCTGGACATCCCGGCGGTGGTGGGCGCCGGCGACGGCCTGCTGGACCTGGTCGACGGCACCGAGGTGGTGCTCGACGGCAACGCCGGCATCCTGGTGAGCGCACCCACCGACAGCGACCAGGCCGAGGCCCGGCGCGTGCAGGCGGACCTCGCCACCCGCCGCGAGGAAGAGCGGCGCACCTGCTACCAGCCAGCGCTGATGACTGACGGCGCCCGCATCGAGGTGGTCGCCAACATCGCCGCGCCGGAAGAGGCCGCCAAGGCGGTGGAGGCCGGCGGCGAGGGCGTCGGCCTGCTGCGCACCGAGTTCCTGTTCCTCGGCCGCGACCAGGCGCCCACCGAGGACGAGCAGGCGGCCGCCTACACCCAGATGGTCAAGGCCTTGGCTGGCCTGCCCATCATCATCCGCACGCTGGACATCGGCGGCGACAAGTCCGTGCCCTACATGGACATGCCAGCGGAGGAGAACCCCTTCCTCGGCGAGCGCGGCATCCGGCTGTGCCTGAACCGCCCGGCCCTGTTCCGCACCCAGCTGCGTGCCATTTTTCGTGCCGCCGAGCACGGCCCGGTGCGGATCATGTTCCCGATGATCTCGACGCTGGAGGAACTGACCCGCGCCAAGGCGCTGACCGAAGAGGTCCGCCTGGAGCTGGACGCCGACCCGGTGGAGATCGGCATCATGATCGAGGTGCCCTCTGCGGTGATGATGGCGGACGCCTTCGCCGAGCAGGTGGACTTCTTCTCCGTCGGCTCAAACGACCTGACCCAGTACTGCCTGGCCGTGGACCGCATGCACCCGGTCCTGTCGCGCCAGGCGGATGGGCTGCACCCGGCCGTGCTGCGCATGATCGAGCGCACCGTGCAGGCGGCCGACAAGGCCGGCAAGTGGGTCGGCGTCTGCGGCGGCATTGCCGGCGATCCGGCCGGCGTGGTCATCCTCACCGGGCTCGGCGTCAAGGAGCTGTCCGTCAGCATCCCCAGTATCGCGGCGGTGAAGGCGCAGATCCGAGGGTTGTCCAAGGCCAAGGCGCAAGCCCTCGCCCGCCGGGCGCTGGCCTGCCACACCGCCCCTGCCGTGCGGCGCCTGCGTTGAGGGAGGCCGACATGCGCATTGCCAACCGCATCGTCACGCTGAGCCTGAACCCGGCCATCGACCAGACCGTGCGCGTGCGGGAATTCACCGCCGGGCGCGTCAACCGCGTCGACTGGGAGCAGTCCGACGCCGGCGGCAAGGGCGTCAACGTCGCCTCCTTCCTGGCCGACCTGGGGGAACGGTCTTGCGCGACCGGCCTGCTCGGCAGTGCCAACGACGACCCCTTCGTCGCGCTCTTCGCCCGCAAGGGCATCGAGGACCGCTGTGTGCGCCTGCACGGACGGACTCGGGTCAACGTGAAGATCACCGACCCGGTGCTGGATCAGGTGACGGATCTGAACTTCCCGGGCCTGGCACCGCAGCCCGAGGATCTCGAACGGCTCGGGGAGACCATCGACCTGCTCCGCGCCGAGGGCGATGTGGACTGGTTCGTGCTCTCCGGCAGCGTGCCGGCCGGCGTGCTGGATGGCCTCTACGCGGACTTGATCGCGCGACTGAAGACCGCCGGCAAGCGGGTGCTGCTGGACGCCAGCGGCGCACCCTTCGCCGCCGCGCTGGCCGGCGGCGCCGGCGCCTCCATGCCCGATATCATCAAGCCGAACATCGACGAACTCGCCGAGCTGATGGGCCGGCCGCTGGAGAGCCAGCCCCAGATGCTGGCCGCCGCGCGACAGCTCATCGACGCCGGTGTCGGCCTCGTGGCCCTGTCCATGGGCGCGGACGGCGCCTTGTTCGTGGAGGAAGGCGCCGCTGTGCTGGCAGTGCCGCCAGCCATCACCGTGAAGAGCACGGTCGGCGCCGGCGACGCGATGGTCGCCGGCATCCTGGTGGGCACCCGCCAAGGGCTGGATCTGGCCCGCCGCGCCCGGCTCGCCACCGCCTGCTCCCTGGGCGCCCTCGGCGAGGTCGGCCCGCACCTGCCCAGCCGCGACCGCATCGAGTCTCTCGCTGCGCGCGTGCAGCTGAGCGAGCTGAACAGCCGCTGAGCCCTAGCGACCCAAGCCGCCCCGCAACAGCACCTACTTCCGGAGCACTCGACCATGGCCACACTGATCGCCGTCACCTCCTGCCCCACCGGCATCGCTCACAGCCTGATGGCCGCCGAGGCCATCAAGCACACCGCCGTTCAGATGGGCCACGACATCCAGGTCGAGATCCACGGCGCCGAGGGCACCACCAATCGGCTGTCGGCGGAGACCGTCGCCGCAGCGGATGGGGTGCTCATCGCCGCCGACATCCACGTCGAGCTGGAGCCCTTCGCGGGCAAGCCACTGCTGACCGTCTCCACCAGCCGCGCCATTCGCGACACCCGTGGTGTGCTCGAGGAGCTGCTGGCACGGGTGCCAGGGCTCGCGAGCGAGCCCTCCACTCAGGCGCGCGAGCCAGCGGCCCCGCCCCAGTCCCAAACGCCCAAGCCCGACGTGCCCAAGCCCGACGCGGCTGGGCCCAACGCTGCAGGGCCCGAAGCGGCCAAGCCCGGCGGCCGGCGCATCGTCGCCATCACCGCCTGTCCCACCGGCATCGCCCACACCTTCATGGCCGCCGACGCGCTGAAGAAAGTGGCCGAGGCCGAAGGCGACGAGATCCACGTCGAGACCCAGGGCTCGGTCGGCGCCAAGAACCAGCTCACGCCGGAGCAGATCGCTGCGGCGGACCTGGTGGTCATCGCCGCCGACACCCATGTTGACCCGTCGCGCTTTGCCGGCAAGGCGGTCTACACCACCTCCGTCGGTGCCGCCGTCAAGGGCGCTGCGGACGTGCTGCAACGGGCAGCCAGCGAGGCTGTGGTGAGCGGCGGCAAGGCCGCGACTGCCGAGACCGCCGGGCAATCCAACAAAGGTGGCAAGAAGGTCTTCGACGGCCCCTACAAGCACCTGCTGACCGGCGTCTCCTACATGCTGCCCATCGTCGTCGCCGGGGGACTCTGCATCGCGCTGTCTTTCGTCTTCGGCATCGAGGCGTTCGAGCAGGAGGGCACGCTGGCTGCGGCCCTCATGGCGATCGGCGGCGACGCGGCCTTCACGCTGATGGTGCCCATCCTGTCCGGCTTCATTGCCTACTCCATTGCCGACCGGCCCGGGCTGACACCAGGGCTCATCGGCGGCATGCTGGCGATGAACCTGGACGCCGGCTTCCTCGGCGGCATCGTCTCCGGCTTCCTCGGCGGCTACATCGCGCTGGCGCTGCGCGATTACCTGCCCCTGCCCAAGCACTTCGAGGGCCTGAAACCGGTGCTGGTCATCCCGCTGCTGTCCACGCTGGCCACGGGCCTGCTGATGATCTATGTGGTCGGCGCCCCGGTGAAGGCCATCATGGACGGGCTCACCACCTTCCTGCAGGGCATGGGCTCGACCAACGCCGTCATCCTGGGCCTGATCCTCGGCGGCATGATGGCCGTGGACATGGGCGGGCCGGTGAACAAGGCGGCCTATACCTTCGCCGTCGGCTTGTTGACCAGTGACCAGTTCATGCCCATGGCCGCCGTGATGGCCGCCGGCATGACCCCGCCGCTGGCCATCTCGCTGGCGACCTTGATCGGCGGCAATCGCTTCACCCTGGCCGAGCGCGAGGCCGGCAAGGCCGCCGGTGTGCTGGGGCTGTCGTTCATCACCGAGGGCGCTATCCCCTTTGCCGCCAAGGACCCACTGCGGGTCATCCCCGCCGCCGTCCTCGGCTCCGCCACGGCGGGCGCCCTGTCCATGTACTTCGCGGTGGGCCTGCGCGCGCCCCACGGTGGCATCTTTGTGCTGGCCATCCCGAACGCCGTCACGCACCTGGCCTGGTACGCCGCAGCCATCGCCGCCGGCACGCTGGTGACGCTGATTGCGTTGCTGATCCTCAAACCCTCGCTCGAGGAGCCCAAGCCCGCCATCGCGGCCCACGCCGGCGCCGCGCGGGGCCAAACCGGCGGCTACTAGCCCCGCAGCGCATTCTCCTCGCGCATCACTTGCCCATCGCGTGCCCATCGCGCGCCCGAGTCTGCGGGTTCCGTCGAAGCTCTCGAAAGCAACCCGCAGACAGACAAGGAAAGGCACCGTAAACAGCGCACCGTCGACCCTCGCCGACTCCGGCGTCATCAGTCCACCATTGCGGATGTCGCCTCCCTCATCGCGATCATGCGCCCAAGGCGCAGCATCATCCTGAGGGCGCGATTGCGCCCTGCGGGTCGACGCTGCTCGGGCGGGTCGCCGCGCCGGCCCTGTGGCGCGAGCATCGCCGTTGTCAGCCCAGCGACGAACGCTAAGCTGATTGTCTCGGGGCTGGCGATCCGCTCGTGCAGGCGCTGGCCGAGCTGCACACGCCGACGCGCGGCCTCTTGCTGGCACGCGCGCCAATGCACAAAGGCGGCCGCAACCTGGCGTCGCTGCGCGCGAAGACCTCGCCTCTTGCTGGGGTTCATGCGCATTCGCTCCGGTGGTTGTTTCAGGAAGGGGTCGCGTTATCAGTGGCGGCCGCGTCCCGCCGTCGCATCTCGGCCAGCGCGGTCCGCAACACCGGAAAGCCAAGGTGCGGCCGTAGTCTCACGATCCAGAGCCGGCACAGCAGCGCAAGCAGGAAATGGGCGACCGCCAGTACACCAAGCGCAGCAGGCCAACCAAGCGCAGGCGCGATCAAGGCCGCAAAGGCAAGCGCGGCGAGCAGCCACCCGATGCTGAAGAACAGGGCCAGCAGCAGAGCGACTTTGGCGATCCGAACCAGGCTTGCGATCGCAAGGCCGGCCTCGGCGACGGCAAGATCCGTGGTGGCCGCAGCCGCCTCACGATAGCCACCAATCACAGCGCTGATCGCAGCGCCGATGCCCTCGGGTGCAGGTGCAGCCTGCTCGTCCCCTTCAGCCGCCGTCGCCGCTGGTTCGTCCGGTGACAACGACGGCTGTGCGTTGGCGGCCGACGTCATCAGCGCCGAAGCAATGACGAGATGATGATCCCGGCACCAAAGGCGATCCCTGCGGCGGTCCACGGGTGATCGTCGACGTAGTCTTCGACGAAGTTCGCCGCTTCATTGCCCTTCGCGCGCGCATGGGCGGCACCTCCACGGATGCCCTCGCTCACATCGCCCGCCGTTGAGCGGACATGGCGCTCGGCCGAGCCAGCCTGGTTGGCGAAGCGGTCGAGCGCTTCGTGAAGAATGCTCACCATACGCTCCGTCTCGGTCCCGGACGGGGCGTCCTTACCAGAATGGATCTCCGAGGCCACTTTACCGATCGGGTCGCTCTTTTTGTCGCTCATAGCTCGTCTCGCTGTTGAATTCGGATTGGACTGGATGAGGGATGAGTCATGCAAAAAACAGGCCGTACGCCGCGCCACACCGCAAAACCCCCGTCAGCGGGGCAATTGCCCCAACCTCCCGCGCAGCGGCGTTGCGATGCGCCGACGGCAATTGTGGCGCGACATGTGCATCGGCTCGGTTTGGCGACCACCGAGCAACCGACCGCTCGACTGATATCGAGGACATGACGCATGAACGAAACCGATTCCACCCTGCCATCGACCGCGAGCGAGGCCGACGCAAGCCCCCGCGTCAGCTTCCGCGATGCGTGGCGACACCCGACGCAGTGGGCTCGCAGCCTCGCGACATCGCGCAATGGCTTGTGGATGATCGGTATCGCATCCTTCCTGGAGACGATGATCGTCCCGATCCCGATCGAGATCGTCTTGATCCCGTACATGCTGGTGCGGCGTGATCTGCTCTGGCGGATCGCCGCCGTGACCACGCTCGGCTGCCTGCTGGCGGCCACCGTCGGCTACGGACTCGGCTACTTCTTCTATGACAGCGTTGGGCGCGGGCTGGTCGAGCTGATGGGCTGGCAGGATGACTACTCGGTGTTCCAGGCTTGGTTCGACGCCCAGGGCTTCTGGGCGATCCTCGCGATCGGCATCGCGCCCATCCCGTTCCAGGTCGCGATGCTCGTTGCCGGTGTCGCAGGCTATCCGCTGCTGCTGTTCATCCTCGCGGCAACCATGGCGCGGGGTATCCGTTACTTCGGGCTCGCGTTCCTGGTCTACCGCTATGGGGAGCAAGCGCTCGCGATCTGGGAGGAGCACCGGCTTAAGGCGGGCATCGGCGTGCTCGTGGTGATTGGCGCGATCGTCGCGCTGAACCTCTACGCCTTTCGCTAGCGCCAACGGTCGCGGGGTTGGCAGGGCCTGTGCGTGCCAGTCAGGGGAGGAGCGCGACCGCAGACGGTAGACGCGCTGTTCATGATCCTTGCAAGACGGTGCAGATCAACGCGGTAATCCCAACGCCGAGCGCGATCGCGTGAGTCATCCGGTCTCCCCGTCGGGGGCGACCGGCGCTAGCACCACGAGGGCCGCCGGCAGCACTTCGTAGTGCAGGGGCAGCGTCAGGCGCAGCCGCTCGCCGTCGTTCATGACGGTCAGCCGCGAACGGTGCCGCTCTTGGAGCCTGACCTGCGGCAGTGCGTGGTGGAAGATGCGCGGATCCTCGGACCAGGTGCCGTCGAAGAGTCGCAGCGCCAGGCGCGGCACCTCCCAGAGCGGACCCTTGTGCAAGCCGTAGACGCCGAGCACCCCAAGATCGAGGTGGTCGCGGCGCGGATACAGGCTAGGCTCCGGCGCCAGTGGGTTGTTGGTGATGACGAGCGCACGCGTCCGCAGGACCTGTGTGTGGCCGTTGATGTCCAGCGTGACGCGCCGATACGGGTAGCGCCAGAGCATCCAGAACCCCTTGCGCAGCAGCCGCCCCCAGAGCCGCAGCGGCCCGGCGCCGCGCGCTGCTTCGCGGGTACGCGCCATGGCTGTACTCATCCCGAGCATAGACGCGCAGAGGAAGTGGGCCCCGTTGACGCGCCCGACGTCGATCGCCTTCGCCGGCGCATCGATCAGGGCCTCGATGGCCGCGTCCGGCTCCAGTGGGATGCCGAGATCGCGCGCCAGCAGATTGGCGGTGCCAAGCGGGACGATGCCGAGCGGCACCTGGCGCCCGAGCAACGCCTCGGCGACCGCCAGGACGGTGCCGTCGCCGCCGAGGACGAAGACCTGCTCGGCGCCCTCGGCGAGGCCCGCCTCGAGGCCGGCGCGCCAGGTGCCGGGCTGGTGGCGGCTCATGTCGAACGGGATCGCGGTCGTCGTCCAACCCCGCTCGGCGAGACGTTCGGTGAGCCGCTGCGGCAGGTCGTCGCCCTGCGCGTCAGCGGACCCGGAGCTGGGATTGAAGACGATGATGGTGCACGACATTGAGGTTTGGGCTCCCGATAGGATAGCGGCAGGTGAGTAGCGTTGCGATGTCTCCCTGCCCCGCCGTTTTTGGATAAGCAGATGGCGTGCCGTCTGCTCAGCATCGAGCCTCCTGTCTCCGAGGCTCCTAGACGCCCAGGGACGGTTGGAGTTTTATTCTCCAATGGCGGTTGTTTTGCTCGCCCGCTGGCCCATATCCACCATCCGCCGCCTATATGGTCGAACTGCCAAGGGCCGTCGCGCAAGACGACGTCACAGCACTTCTGTCAATGGCTTCTCCTCGTTCCATGCATCCTCCTGTCTGGTGTCTCCTTGGGTCAGGTGAGCGAAGAAAACGCAAGCGTGCGCATCGAGCAGCAGACGAATCAGGCGCTCAAGCCGGAATCGCCTCCCGACCTAGCCGAAGCGGCGGCGGACATCGTCAAGCGCACCAACGACTTTCGCCGCGACCCTCGCGGTTTTCCGTGAGGGCGATGTCGCTTGATGATCCAACCCGCAGGCAAGCTCGTTCCGGCGGTTCAACACATCCGACCCGAGCGAGAGCAGCGACGCGGTCAAGAAGCAGGCTGGCGATGCGGTCCACGACAAGGTCAATGAGGCCAAGGGTGCGGCAAAGGCCGCCACCGCTGCCGCGCGGGACGAGGCCCATGAGCAAGGGCTGGATCCGGACGGTCTGGTCGACAAGGGTCTGGCGGTCAAAAATCGGGCACGTGACGCAGCCAAGCAGGAGTCCGCTAGCCCTGCCTGAGCAGCACTGAGAGCACAGCAGCACTGGCGCTGGCGGAGGGGGGCCGACGCGCCGAGTCCGGCGCACGGCGTGCTCGAGAGCACCGCGCAACATCGCCGAGAGCGGTTTCTTTGAACCGCGATCGGCTCAAATCAACTAAGATAAACCGGCCGGCAACGGTTCAGCACACTCCACCCCCGTGGTTTTCCGGACTTGTTCTCGGCACGGCGGGCCTGGCCTAAGGCTTGCTATCTCTTCCGCTTGAGGAAATAACGCAACCCTCTTCGCCCAAAGGAGCAGAACCTCATGAAGCAGAACTTCAAAATTAGCCTCGTTGTCATTCTCGTCCTCGTGCTCGGCTTTCTTTATCTTCGCTGGGGGCCGAAATCCTGGGAGGTGCAAATCACCGGCGCGACCGGTGATGGCCGCGAAGTCCAATATCGCATCGAAACGGTCAAACCAGACACGGCGGATACCTTGATCTTCAAGAACGCCGATGCTGGCTTTATGCCACCCTACTTCAAGTTCGACTCGGCCACCCTGCAATCCATTGCCAGGCGTATCTCCGAAAACTGCCCTCAAGAAGCCGTGGACGTCAACGGCTACGGGCTCCGTATCACTTGGCTGGACATGTTCCCGAACGCCACGTCCATCGATGCCCCGGAGCGCTGCCGGATGGCGCGCTCGGACCCGGATAAGGCGAACGACCCCAGGGGCTGATTCGCGCAAGGTCCAGCAGATCGAGCATCAGCATTCGGGAGACGATTCAATCTCCCGATTGCTCCGCCAAGACCAAGTGCCGGCTCGTCAATCGCCGATTGATCAAGCCGCAATTCCCCGCCGGCGCGATGCCGGTGGGGAGCAGATTCACATCAATCCGCGCGGGCCGGTCCGAACAGGTTCACGCGCGGAACCGGAGCCAAACGCAATGCTCGACTTCCTCGGCTATGCGCTAGGGGCAAAACATGCCATCTGCGTTCACGTCTACGAGTTCCACCCGGGGCAGATCGCCGACACACTGCTTCGTATACTGTGCGCCCGTGAACTCCACCCGGCCGATCTGGCGCCGGAGAGCCACCTCGATTGGGCCAAGATCCGGCTGTCACGTCTGGCCACGCCACTGCTGTAGCCTTGGCCCCTCGCTTATTCGGCGTTTTCTCTGCGGAGCGGGGTCTCAAACAGCCGCTTCGGCAGATGCGCGCGCAGGCCCTTGGCATCGTAGCGCGTTAGATCCTTGTCCACCTCGAGCACGACCTGGCGGGCGGTCTCGTCCGGCAGGCTCTTGCGCAGCAGGCCGAGAAGGGCCGGCGGCGCCACCAACCCGAGCATCTCGAAGCGATGTTCGCTCCTGCCTTGATCCAGGGTCTCGGCGAGCGATTTCGCGAAGCGCTGGGCCTCGACCTCACCCGGTTGGGTTTTCGGCTCGAGCGCGTGTCGCCCTTCCCCACCCGAGTCGAATGACCGACCAGGTCGGTCGCTGACCAGATCCTGATCCTGGAATCAGCCGCGTCAGTCGGCCTCAGGCGCGGCCGCCGACAGCGGCTCCCGCGCACCGCTGCTCGCCAAGCCATACTTGTGGATGCGATAGCGCAGCGTCTCGCGGGTGGTGCCAAGCGCACGCGCCGCAGCGGTGACGTTGTGACCGCTGCGCTCGAGCGCGGTGCGGATGATGTAGCTGTCCATCTCGTCGAGCGCCATGCTGCCGTCGAGCGGGATCAGCAGCCGATCGCCCTCAATGCTCGGCCCGCTGGCCGGCGCCTGCGCGACGCCTTGGCCAAGCTGTAGCCACTCGACCGGGAAGAGGCTGTCGCGCGCCAGCAGCACCGCCCGCTCGATCACGTTACGCAGCTCGCGCACGTTGCCCGGCCAGTGGTAGGCGCGCATCTGCTCGTAGACCGTATCCGGCACCTCGCAGACTTGGCGGCCAGAGCGGGCGTTGTATTCGTCGATCAACACCGGCACCAGTTGATCGAGGTCCTCGAGGCGCTCGCGCAGCGGCGGCAGGTCGAGGCGAAACACCGAGAGGCGATGGAACAGGTCGCTGCGAAAATCACCGCTGCGCACGCGCGCCTTGAGGCTCTGATTACTGGCGGCGATGATCTGCACATCGACCTCGATCAGGCGTTCGCCGCCCAGTCGGCGCAGACGCCGATCCTCGAGCACGGTCAAGAGCTTGGTCTGCAGATCGAGATCCATCTCGGCAATCTCGTCGAGGAACAGGGTGCCCTCCTGGGCCTGTTCCAGATAGCCGCGATGACGGCCCTTGGCGCCGGTGAAGGCACCGGCCTCGTGTCCGAAGAGTTCGGATTCGAGCAGTTCGCGTGGCAGCGCGGCGCAGTTGACCTCGACCATGGGACCGTCGGCGCGCGGTCCGCCATGGTGGAGGATACGCGCCACCAGCCCTTTGCCGGTGCCGGTCTCGCCACCGATGATCAGCGCACTGAACGGCACCTCGGCGAGCCGCGCGATCAAGCGGCGCGTCTCCTCGGTGGTCTTGCTGGCGCCAAGATAGGAGCTTGGCGCATAGCGACGGCGGCTGTCGCGGGTCTGTGTCTGCAAGCGCCGCTGGGCCAGGGCGCTGCGGCGGGCGCCGGCGACGACGATCTCCAGCCGTGACAGCGGACAGGGTTTCTCGAGAAAGTCATAGGCACCGAGACGCAGCGCGCGCACCGAGTCCGGGACGCTGCCATGGCCGGTCAGCAGAATCCATTCGCAGGGGATCTTCTGCTCGCGAACGGTCTCCATCAGGTCCAGCACGTTGCCGTCTGGCAGACTCATGTCAGCCAAAATCACCAGGGGCTCGAGCTTTTGGCTGATCAGGATCTCGCGCGCTTTCGACAACCGTCCGGCAATCCCGACGTCCCAGCCCTTACCGGAGAAATGGCGTTCTAGCTCGCGCGCGAGCGCGTCCTCGTCTTCGATGATGAGCAGTGGATCAGCCATCGGTTATGCGTCGCCGCGGATTCGCTGATTCCACTCCAGCTCGGGCCCGGCGCTGGACGTCGACTCGGCGGCGATCAGCAACCCCACTAGGTCGATGACCCCGACCAGACACCGACCGGACTCGGTGACGAAGAGCGTATT
Organism: Halochromatium sp. NSM3; assembly: GCF_059621085.1. Taxonomy (NCBI): domain Bacteria; kingdom Pseudomonadati; phylum Pseudomonadota; class Gammaproteobacteria; order Chromatiales; family Chromatiaceae; genus Halochromatium; species Halochromatium sp. NSM3. The sequence goes on from NZ_JCAQIA010000010.1 coordinate 90,170, forward strand.
CACGCGCTCGCGCATCATCAACTGCCGCGCGTCGTCGACTGTGGTCTCGGGTCCACAGCAGACAGGCTCGCGCCGCATCAGCGTCCGTACGCTCGCGCGTGTTGGGTCAAGCTCGCCACTGACCGCTCGCGCGGCGACATCCAGCGAGTCGAGGGCACCGACCAAGCAGCCCTGATCAAGGACCGGCAGACTGCAGCATCCGGTCTCGCCGAATCGGCTCGCCGCTGCGGACAGGGTGCTGTCCGGATCGACCACCGGAAAATCGGTGCGCATCGCGTTGATCAATGTCATCAAGGAACTCCGGGGCAATTGAGGCGTCTCTGTGCGGCTGCAACTTTGATGCCGTACCCGCCCGTTGACTGACAGCGCTGACTGACGGCGCTTGGCCGACAATCACACTAGCATAAGCGGCTGATATCAACTGAAGCTTAGTTGATAACCCCCATCCGTTCGTGATCCGAGCATCACCGCGACCCTAAAGGTCTATCCCGGTGCCGCGACGCCTCATCGCGCCGGCTCTCGATACCCCTGTGTCATTACCACCAGCGCTGGGGGTAAATCACCCCGCCTCGGGTCGGCCCGTTCCAAACGGCGACGGTGTTTGTGCCGACGGCAAGCCAAGCCTTGTTGGCGTATCAAGGCTTCACGGGCATTGATCGACACTAGCCGGTGAATGGCATGCAACGTGCATCTTGTTACTCGATGCCGGAGCATCTGCGGGAGGTTTCGGCAGTGATCATCACGAGAGACCAGAGACGAGAGAGCAGAACATGAAAACATTTAACGCAGTCACGGCGAGCAGCGTCGTTTTAACCCTGATGCTGGCGAGTTCGGCGGTCATCGCCGAGCAGCAACGCGCCCAGTCGGCCATGGGTTCGCAGACCGGTACGCAGACCTCTGGGATGATGGGCCAGAGTCAGCAGAGTATCGACATCAGCGACCTCAAGGGCAAGCAGCTCGTCAAGGAGGTCGGCAAGATCGATGAGATCGTTCGTGAGAAAAACGGCGACAAGCATTTTGTGGTTGTGACGCTCGATGATGGGGATAAGCAGATCGCTATCCCGCTGGACAAACTCGAGATGCGGGGCGACACATTGACGGCACCGAAGTCCGCCTCCTCCAAGGACGAACTCGCGTCGCAGTCCAAATATAAGAAGGGCGACTACGAGCAGGTGACGGCTGGACAGCGGATCGATCGGTCCGAATTTTCCGCCTTCGAGGCCCAGCGTGGGACAGGCCAGAGTGGTAACGGCATGCAGCAGGATAGCGGCCTGCGACAGGGTGGCAGCATGCAGCGGGAAGGGAGCACCCCGAGCGGCAGCAACTATTAAGTCTTCGGCGTTAGCCGCAGACCGTACTTGAAGCCGAAGGCCGGCCGGGGATTCCCCGGTCGGCCTTTTTGCGCGCTCCTCCCGGAGGCACGCACCACCTGAGAGGCACAGCCCCCGAGGCCGCCATCGCGCATGTGACCCCATCCGCAGTTTGCTCACACGAACCGGCAACATCCTTGAAAGAAGGGCACCCGAAGGCAATTGAGTATTTATACTGAGTTAGAAACTCACATACTCTCTAACCATCCGCGACTCGCGCCAGCGGCAAGATCCGCATGAGGTCTTCGCAGACAGGTGAGTTACACCAGCCTATCGATGGGAGTGCCCTATGCGAGTGATGCCAACGCTCATCTTTTTTTTGGCCCTGACCGTGGGACTAGGCCCGGCTTGGGGAGACGACTTTACGATCCGTGTCGCCATGCAGGAGAAATCTGCGGCGACCTTCTATGTGCCAGGTGAAATTTCCGGCTTCGGGCCGGTGGACCTGATGGTGGATACCGGCTCCGGGTACATGACCATCAACGAAGAGACGCTCGCCGTGCTGATGCAGCGTCGCGCCGCCCGCTACGTCAAACAACTGCAGGGCATTCTCGCCGACGGCAGCGAGATCGAGGTTCCGCTCTACTCCATCAGGCGCATGCGCATCGGTGGCGACTGCTGGCTGACGGATGTCGAGGCGGCGGTGTTCCCGGGCAACTCCCGCCAAATCCTCGGCCTCAGCGCGTTGCGCAAAGTTGCTCCCTTCGTGTTCTCGGTCGATCCTCCCGGCTTGAGCTTGAGCCGTTGCGGCAGCGCCTCGGCCAACGTCTTGCCACAGCCGGCACGCTTGCCCGCGCTCAGAACCGCCGTCAACTAGACCTGGCTCTGCCGCTGCCATCGCTGATTCAGCCGGTACCACAGGCCGAGCGCACAGGCTCGCTCGCGTGGCTGATGCAACCGCACCACGAGCCGTAAAACAGGCGCCGAAAGGATTCACCGTCGAGATGGATCAACAGATTCGGATGGGCGGTCTCGAGGTAGACGCTGGGCAGGCAGACCAGCGACTGCTCCAGGATCACTTCGATCCCGCGCTCGCGCGCGCTAGCGATGGGGATAGGGATGCCGCGCAGGAACAACCGTCCGGTCTCGGGATCGTCGGCGATTTGGAAATGGCGCCCGAACTCCTCGCGCAGCGCTGATGGGTCAATGGCCCAGGTGCGAGGGATAACAGCCAGCGCATAGCCCTCCTCGTCCTTGAGCACCCGCGTGATCGCCACCCGGCCTCGAAGCGAGTCGACCAGCTCGCCCTGCTCTCGATCCGAGCCCTTCAGATAGACCATCTGAAAGGCGAACCCGGTCTCGGCATACAGGTTACCGATCGTAATACGCGCCGTCGTCACTGAACTCATGCGGTGTCCTCCGCGATCCGCTCGACCGACATCAAGCACCGCTGCCGGATGCCCGTGCGTGCAAGAAAGCGCCGAGTCCGCCCCGCGTCGAGGCACGAAGCGGTCGGGCGGGTTATGGTTGTAAACGCAAGGTTTCGAGTACGAAGACCAGTGCCACGGACGCAGCTCCCGACCCCGCCATGAGGATCAAGAGCGGCATTAGCCGCAGTTCGGGTGCGCGCCCCTCGGCTTTGAAGGTGGGTTTGATGTTCATTGGCAGACCCTGAGTGGTTGATCGTTGGATCAGTTGATCAGCGTTTTCGCGATCGAGACTCGGCGATGGCGTTCCACCATCATTTGCCTGGCTAGGCTACTGCAGGAGCTGACTGCGCAATCGACGGCTTCGTGTAAACCGGCTGGGCGCAGATAAGGATAGGGTGTCCCTTGGTACCAGGGAATCCGTATAACTACGCAAGGCCGCGCCGCTTTTCCCCGCTTTCCTCAGGCCAGGCGCCGGCGCCTTCAGCCCGCGCCGGTGCATCATCGCCGGGCGGACACAGCGCAACCATGTTGCAAAGTATCGCAATACTGTCGGCCTCCATCTTCTCCATCATCCGCGCCCGGTGGGTCTCAACAGTGCGCGGGCTGATCTCCAGCTCGCGCGCGATGTCCTTGTTCGACAACCCTTGGGTCGCCAATACCATCACTTGCAGTTCGCGTGGCGTCAGTGTCGCGCAGCGCGCGCGCACCGCCTCCACCGCGCTTGTATCCTGACGCCGTCGCCGCTCGATCTCGAAGGCGCGCTCGATGCGCTCGACCAGCGTGTTCTTGCCCACCGGCTTCTCGAGGAAGTCCACCGCACCCGCCTTCACCGCGCGCACCGTGGTCGGGACATCGCCGAATCCGGACAGAAAGATGATCGGTAGCCCATAGCCGCGCTTGCGCAGCGCCTGCTGCAGTTCCAGGCCGTTCATCTCCGGCATGCGCATGTCCAGCACCAGACAGCCGCAGTCGTCGTCCGAGCAGAACGCGAGAAAGGACTTGGCGTCCGCAAAGACCTGCACGCGATAGCCGAGCATCTCGAGCAGCAGCTTCATCGATTCACGCATTGCTTCGTCGTCATCGACGATGAACACGCGTTGTTCCTCATCCATCCTCTCCTCCTGCCTGACCCAGCGGTAACATGAAATGGAACAAGGCGCCCCCGCCCGAACTCGGCTCGGCCCACAGCTTGCCACCATGACTTTCCACGATGTCGCGGCTGATGGGAAGCCCCAGACCGAACCGCGAGCCGCAGGGCGAGGCTAACAGATTGAATAAGGCGTTCTCCATCTCCCAATCCAGTCCAGGGCCGGTGTCGCTCACCGTCACCCGCACCATCGATCACTGCCTCGCCGTCTCGCTGTCTCGCTGTCTCGGCGTTGTTCTGTATTGAAGCGGATTAAAGTTAAAGCAAATTTGGAGCCAGCTCCGTCGCGCGGGTCGGGCGATGGAGAAGCACGGCGAGCGCAGGGGGTGGATGGGTTATTTGAACCGCGAATGGTTCAAATAACCCGGCAACGGTTTAGCTTTCCGGGCAGCGGGAGGCGGCTACGCCGAAGTCCATAAGGCGATGGCGGCCTCGAAGACAACGCGCTGAATAAGTAAACTGGCCGGTGACGGCAGTCATAATGAGGGAGGGGCGGAATTCGCGGAGGCGAAGAATCGACGAACCATCCCCGGCAAACCGGGGATGGTGACTGAGGTTAGCGAACCATCTCAATTAGATCGCGATATTGGCAGCTGCAGCTCTGTGCCGCACGGTAGCCGGATTGATCACTGGCAATCGCAGATCAAGCCATGCGTCTTGTCGTTCAATTCCTCGGGAAGCCGAGCGGTCGTTTCATGAATCACTTGATGCCCTGTCAGCTTATTGTCCGGTGTCATAAAGAACACCGCCTTGCAATTATTGGAAAGCTGTACAGAAGAGATCTTGTTGTACCAACTCGAGTCCCAATACGTCCTCCTGTCCTTGGCAGGCAGATGCTTATCAGCCGCAGACCCCTTTTCGGTGAACCTCAAGTAATCGTTGTCTTGCAGAGTTCCCGTTTGACCTTGGAAATCCCAGTGTTCTGAAATCGTGCATGCGGCAAACGCTGAACCACTAGTGAGTAACAGGCCTACCCCAAACGCTAGAGAACGAATCATGATGTTATTCTCATTTTGGTTAACGGGAAAATTGCCGAACTAATCGGCAAGGCATATTACGTTGATGGTTGACTAAAAAGCAACCTCACCCGTTGTAGGACTGCTGAGCAGCCCTTTTAAGGTGATGTCAACCTATTGTAATCTATAGTCATCTTCTAGCGACCCTGGAGGTGATGCCCGGATGTTTGACGGTATCCTGCAACGCTTTGCCGAGCGCGCGCCTGCC